>JAJRPR010000177.1 GCA_024280655.1 Alphaproteobacteria bacterium
GGTGATGCTTATCGTCCGGGTGATATTATAAAATCTATGTCAGGGCAAACCATTGAAGTTATAAATACTGATGCTGAAGGGCGTTTGGTGTTGGCTGATGTTTTGTGGTACGCACAAGATAAGTTTAAGCCTAAGTTTATGGTAAATTTAGCAACTCTTACCGGTGCGATTATGGTTGGGTTGGGTACTGAATATGCAGGACTATTTTCAAATGACGATGCTTTGGCAAATGATTTACTTGAAGCGGGGCAAATTTCTGGTGACAAACTATGGCGCATGCCCCTAGATAAAGCCTATGATAAAATGATTGACAGTCAATTCGCTGATATGAAGAATACTGGCGGCAGATATGGAGGGGCAATTACTGCTGCACAATTTTTGCAAAGATTTGTAAATGATGTTCCATGGGCGCATCTTGATATTGCTGGAACAGGCTTTGGTGTTAAGAAATCTAATATAAATCAGTCTTGGGCACCCGGATTTGGAGTTGCATTATTAGATAGTTTCTTGCGTAAGAATTTTGAAAAATAAGCTTAGCTAAGTGCTAGTTTTATATAAGAACAGATATATTAAAGATAAATATTTATGAGTGAAATTTTATTTTATCATCTTGAACAACGCCCTCTTGAGCAAGTATTGCCATTATTGCTTGAAAAAACTTTGGAGAGAGGCTGGAAAGCCGTAATTGAAACTCTTGATGAAGAACAAGAAAAAGCTCTTAGTGAAATCTTATGGACTTATAAGGATGATAGTTTTTTAGCGCATAATATAGTTTCAAGTGCAAAAAACACTTTAGATGAAGAGCAGAATATTCTGATTACTACTAATCAAGATAATGTAAATGGTGCAAATGTTCGGTTTTTTGTAAATGGTGCTATTGTTCGAGCGAATGATGAATATGAACGGTTAGTATATATGTTTGATGGGCATAATAGCGATGCTGTGCAGAGTGCTAGAAATGCTTGGAAAGAATTATCCAAAAAAAAAATAGCAAGTAAAAATATTCTAACCTATTGGCAGCAAAATAATTTAGGTGTTTGGCAAAAAAAACGTGAGACTAACACATCATGATCCATAAATATGACCATAAATCCTGATGAAGTATGCTTGAGCCAAAATCAAGTGCCGCACTCATAAACTAATATAAACTAATATTTACGTAAAAGACCCACTAGTCGCCCTTGAACAGTAATGCGATCAGGCCCAAAAATACGTGTTTCATAAGCAGGGTGAGCCGCTTCAAGTGCTATTGAATTTCCTTTTTTGCGTAAGCGCTTTAATGTAGCTTCTTCGTCATCAATCAACGCAACAACAATTTCGCCATTAGTTGCGGTTTGCTGTTTATGAATTAATACTGTATCGCCATCAAAAATCCCAGCATCAATCATAGAATCGCCCTTTACCTCAAGCGCAAAATGCTCGCCATTTCCAAGCATTTCTGGCGGCACGCTAATATTATGGGTGTTTGATTGGATAGCTTCAATAGGAGTGCCTGCCGCTATTGAGCCCATTACTGGAATTGAAATGGTATTTTCATTATCTTGAGAGTACGCCTTCATGTTGTCTCTAATAGGGTTTGCTTCTTTGCCCAAACTGCCTTCAATAACACTAGGCTCAAACTTTGCCTTGCGACCACCAAGTGAGGGATTCATTGAATCTGGTAATGTAATTACTTCAAGCGCTCTAGCTCTATTTGGCAAACGGCGGATAAAACCACGCTCTTCAAGAGCTGTGATAAGGCGGTGAATGCCAGATTTAGAGCGTAAATCAAGCGCATCTTTCATCTCATCAAATGAGGGTGGAATACCACTTTCTTTCATTCTTTCGTGAATGAACATTAAAAGCTCATGTTGCTTACGAGTTAACATCATCTTCCCCTTATATTAGACCTAGCGATTACCCCATCCTCACATAACGAATCAGAACATAGGCAGAACTTTTATACATGTTCTTTTTATGTTCTGCAAGGGGATATGCAAATTTTTCTTGCTTTAGCCGTTTAGGAGGGTTTTGGTAGCTTTTGCCACGTCATTTTGACGCATCAGGCTTTCACCCACCAAAAAACTATTTATGCCAGATTTTTGCAAACGAATAAGATCTTCGTGAGTAGATATGCCGCTTTCAGAAACTAATAATCTATCATTTGGAATGTTTTTAGCGAGTTCTTCACTCACTGCTAAATCAGTTTCAAAGGCTTTTAGGTTGCGGTTATTAATACCAATAAGCGTTAAATCAAGCGCTAGAGCCAAATCCATTTCTTTTTGGTTGTGCACTTCGCATAAAACATCCATTCCCCAATCATCGGTTGCACAAGCGGCCAATTCACCTGCTAGGCCAATATCAAGCACTGCCATAATGATTAGTATAGCATCCGCGCCCCAACTTCGTGCTTGCACGACCTGATAGGGGGCAATCATGAAATCTTTGCGTAACACGGGCAGGGTGCAAGCATTTCGTGCTGTAATCAGATATTCTGGCAAGCCTTGAAAAGATGGTTTATCAGTAAGCACAGAAAGACAAGTTGCTCCGCCATTTCCATAAGCTTTTGCAATCTCGCTAGGGCTAAAATTTTCTCTTATTAAGCCTTTTGATGGGCTAGCTTTTTTTACTTCAGCAATAAGCGCAAATTCGCCTTTAGCAACTTTTTGGCGCAGTGCTTTTTCAAAACCACGAGTTGGGCTTGCTTGCTTTGCTTGTTGCTCTAATTCACTAAGAGGAATTTGCGCTTTTTCAGCAATGACTTCATGTTTTTTATATTCAATTATTTTATCAAGAATATTTGCCATTAGCTATTTGATACCTCAATTAATTTTTCAAGCGTTTTTAGCGCTGCACCATTATCAATAGTTTTGGCGGCGAGTTTTGCGCCTTGTTTTAGATTATCCACCAAACCTGCAACAATAAAAGAAGCACTTGCGTTAAAGATAACAATATCACGATATGCTGATCTTTTGCCCTCTAGCAACAGTCGTAATTGAGCAGCATTATATTGCGGATCGCCGCCAGTTAAATCTTTGGGGTTTGCAATTTCTAAACCAGCATCTTTTGGGCTTATTTCAAATGAACGCAATTTATCATTTTCTATTGCGCATACATAAGTTTTGCCTGTTGTGGTTATTTCATCTAGGCCATCGCTTCCATAAACCACCCAAGCCGATTTTGCACCATTTTTTAGCAGGGCACTAGCCACTGGCTCTACCCATTCTTTTGCATAAACACCTAAGAGGTAGTGTTTTACGCCAGCAGGGTTAGATTGCGGGCCAAGTAGGTTAAACATAGTGCGAATGCCAAGTTCTGACCTAACAGGGCCTACATACTTCATGGCAGGATGATGGTTTGGCGCAAACATAAAGCCAATATTTACCTTATTAATGCAATTTGAAATTTCATTGGCACTTAAATCAAGTTTTACGCCAAGCGCCTGCAATGCTTCTGATGAGCCAGACTTAGAGGAAAGTGCTTTATTGCCATGTTTGGCAACCGTAACGCCAGCTCCTGCAACAACTATTGCCGTGGCGGTTGAAATGTTAAGCGTGCCCATACCATCGCCGCCCGTGCCAACAATATCTATAGCGCCTTTGGGGGCTTTTACGGTTTTCATTTTCTGGCGTAAAATATAAACAGCACTAGCGATTTCTTGCGCGCTTTCGCCCTTCACCCTAAGACCCATTAAAAAAGCGCTGATTTGAACAGGAGTTGCCTCACCATTCATTATTTCACTCATAGCACTTTGCATTTCATGTTGAGTGAGATCTTGTTTTTCACTAAGCTTTTTAAGGGTAATATTTATATTCATATTATTTCTTTGAGTTAAAATTATTGGCTATTTCTAGGAAGTTACGGATAATTTCAGAACCAAATTGTGAGGAAATGCTTTCGGGGTGAAATTGCACGCCAAACATTGGGTGTTTTTTATGAGCTAAGCCCATTATTGCGCCATCTTCACTAGTTGCAATAATTTCTAATTCATCTGGTAATGAGTTTCTTTCAACTATTAAAGAATGATAACGTGTGGCAATAAATTCATTTTCTATTCCCTTTAGAATTGCTTTGCCTTGATGAATGATTTTTGAGGTCTTTGCGTGCATAAGCTTTGGAGCACCAATAACATTTCCGCCCATTGCTTGCCCGATTGATTGCATACCTAAGCAAACACCAAAAATAGGGATTTCACTGTTAAATCGTTTAATTAGATCAACGCAAATTCCTGCATGTGTAGGGGTGCAAGGACCCGGTGAGAGGATAATTGCAGCAGGATTTATCTTTGCAATTTTTTCAAGGGTGATTTTATCATTGCGATATACTTCAATATTATAATTTTGAGCATTATCATTTTGCTCACCGATTAGGTGCACAAGATTATAGGTAAAACTATCGTAATTATCTATAACAATTATATTGTTTGAGGCTTTGTTGCTCATTGACCATACTCAGCATCATGTGCATAGCGCAGTGCCTCGTTGGCGGCACTAAACAGGGCTTTTGCTTTATTTTCACATTCTAATTGCTCAAGCTCTGGTTTTGAATCTGCGACAATTCCAGCGCCCGCTTGCACATAAAGCTTCTGATCTTTCAAAATTGCGGTGCGTAAAATTATGCAAGTATCCATAGTGCCATCTGCACCAAAATATCCAACACAGCCGCCATAAATACCTCTACGTGATTTTTCTAATTCATCAATTATTTCCATAGCACGAACTTTTGGCGCTCCCGATACAGTACCTGCAGGAAAACCAGCACTTAGAGCGTCAACAAAATCATATTTTTCATCAAGTACACCAACAACATTTGAAACAATGTGCATGACGTGCGAATAATATTCTAAGAAGAATTTATCCGTTACTTTAACCGAGCCAATTTTTGCCACTCGACCAACATCATTGCGCCCCAAATCAAGTAACATGAGATGTTCTGCTAATTCTTTTGGATCCGACATTAATTCATCGGCTAATTCTTTATCACGCTCTGGGGTATCTCCACGTTTTCTTGTGCCAGCGATTGGGCGAATAGTTAGCTCTTTATCTTTATCAACCCTAACAAGAATTTCGGGGCTAGAGCCGGCAATAGAAAAACCATCAAATTCTAAAAAATACATATAGGGGGAGGGGTTTGTGCGTCTTAAAGCACGATAAAGCGAGATTGGTGGTAGTGAAAACTCACTTTCAAAACGTTGCGATAAAACCACCTGAAAAATATCGCCTTGCGTGATATATTGCTTGGCCTTTTTTACCATTGCAAAATATTGCTGTTTTGAGTTGTTTGAAACTATTTCAACATTATGTTGCAAGGGAGCAATTTCTTTGTGTTCAATATTTCTTGCAATATTTTGTGCAAGACGCAAATTGGCCTCTTCAATTTTATCCTGAGCCACTTCCCACGCCTGTTTAGCGCTAATATTTTGTTTTACATATACTGGAGCGGTTAGATATAATTCGTCCTTTAGAGTATCAAAAATAGCTAAGAGGGAAGGGCGCATTAATATTGCATCTGGATTATTTAATTCGTCAGGATTTTCATTTGGCAAAAACTCCATATGACGCACCATATCATAGCCCAAATAGCCATAAATGCCAGCAGCTGTTGAGGGTAATCCTTGAGGGACTTTTGCTTGCGATTGTTTTACTAACTCTCTTAGCGCTGTAAGGGGCAAAACATCCCAATCCTCAAACTTTTCTTCAATATGAGGAGCGGTTCTGCTGATTTTTACTTTATTGCGAGTAACTTTTAGAATAATATCTGGCTCAAGGCCAATCATAGAAAAGCGACCTTTAGTTGAGCCTCCTTCAACGGATTCAAGTAAAAAACTATTTTTACGATCCTTTGCAAGCTTAAGATATGCACCAACTGGTGTATCTAAATCTGCAACGACCTTGCGCCACAAAATTTGTGCGTTACCATCATTATAGCTTTTCTCAAAATCAGAAAACTCGCAATTATTCATTTAGCGCATATCCATATTGCCCATGCCCTGATTATTACTTTGCGGGTCAATAATTTGAGTTAAAGTTTGCTCGTTTATTCTTATACCTGCATCTTGACGTAAGCCTGTTACAAATTCTGCATAAATAGAATCAATAATTGAATTATTCATAAACTCTCTAGCATCTTCGTTTTCTTGTTCAGCTTTGCTTACATTAAGCACATGAAATACAATATAATCTCCATTACTATTTTCTACAGAATCAATATAGCCAATTTCGCCGCCAAACATCGCCTTAATGCTATTATATTCTAGAATTGAAATTTGCGTTGCATTAAGCAAAGAAATTTCATTGAGTGACAATAGGGCATATTGGCTAGAAATGGCTACTTCTTCAAAAGAAGAACCGTTCGTTAATTTACTAACAAGATCATCAACTTGACGCTTAAGCTCAGTTTGGGTGCTTTGATCTAATAAATCCTGTTTTATAGTTTCGCCAACTTCATCTATTCTTTGATCACGAGCAGGTTCTATGGCTTTAATATCAAACCAGACATTAAGATTAGCGCCTAATGCGATACTTGGTGCTAATTTATCCTCCCTTGCTCTAAAGATTGACTCAGCTACCCGTGCCCGCCCTTCTTCTGGAACAGCTGCTAATTGCTCTAGTCCATCTCCGCTTTGAGAGATTTTTGTTGAAATTATATCTAAATTATATTTTCCAGCAATTTCATTTATTGGAGTAAAGGCGGCACGCAGTTCTTCAATTTGATCAAGATAATCTAAATATAGTTCACGGGCTTGTTTTAGTTTAAGATTTTGAGAAATCTGCTCACTAACTTCGTTAAGTGGA
>JAJRPR010000178.1 GCA_024280655.1 Alphaproteobacteria bacterium
AAACATGCCAAGCCACATATTGCCAGTAAGATAAGCAACAGTTGCCGCACCAAATGCACCCGCTAGCATTTTACCCTCTAGGCCAATATCAAAAACCCCTGAGCGCTCAGAATAAAGCCCTGCTAATGCTGCCAATAAAAGCGGTACGGTTAGCCGAACCATTGAATCTAGTAAAAAGATTAAATTGTTAAAAGTTTCCATTTAACCCTCCTGCTTTTGAGTTTTTGGCTTTTTATTAAGATCAAGCATGGTGAAAAACGTTTCAAGCGGTGCTCTAAACAGACCCTCCATTGCGCCTGTAAATAGAATTACCAACGCTTGAATAACTATAATCATTTCTCTTGTAATGGCTGGCATATAAAAAGCTAATTCTAGCCCGCCTTGATAAAGCGCTCCAAATAAAATGGCAGCAAGTGCAATACCAATAGGGTGGTTGCGTCCCATAAGTCCAACCGCAATTCCAACAAAACCATAACCAAACACAAAATCAACAACTAGTCGATTTTGTACGCCAAGCACTTCGTTAACCGCAATCATACCAGCAATAGCTCCTGCAAGCGTCATTGAAATCATGATAATTTTGGAATTAGAAATTCCTGCATAAAGGGCAGCTTTTGGGTTTTGTCCCATTGTTCTTATTTTATAGCCTAATTCTGTGTGCCATAATAAAATATAAGTGCCAGCCAATGCTAAAATGGCAACAAATAACATCACATTTACTGGTGCGTAACCAAAGAAATCCCAAAATTCACGTAATTGTGGGATTTTACCAGCATTGATAACGGATTCGCTTTCAGGAGACATTTGTCCTTTGGCCTTAATCACATTATTAAGCATATAGACCATAAAGGTTGCAGCGATAAAGTTAAACATAATGGTGGTTATCACTACGTGCGAGCCGCGTTTGGCCGCAAGATAACCCGGAACAAACCCCCATAGGCCACCTATTGCACCAGCCGCCAACATTGCCAATGGCAACACCAATAACCAATGAGTTTGATCTAGCGCCAAGCCCACTAAAATTGCCCCTAAACCTGCAATATAGGCCTGACCTTCTGCGCCAATATTAAATTGTCCAGCGTGCGAAGCAATAGAAAATGCTAATCCTGCAAACACGAAATTAGTAGCAAAATGTAGCGTATAACCAAATCCCTCACCATAACCAAAAGCACCATAAAGCAGGATTTTCATAGCTTCAAAAGGGTTTTCGCCAACCATTAAAACTACTAAGCCTGAAATTACAAATGCAAGCGTTAGGTTAAGCGCTGGAATAAGCGCTATATCTGCCCAACGTGGTAATGGTTTTCGTACACTCATTTATACTCTTTCTCTTTTTATTCTTGCCGCCGTTGGTCGCTTATGCTCCCGACCCCGACACCCCCGCCATTAACAGACCCAAATCACCCTCACTAACTTTCTCAGGATCAGCCTCGCCAACAATATGACCATCAAACATCACCAAAATTCTATCACTAAGTGAGCGAATTTCATCTAATTCAACCGAAACTAGCAAAATAGCTTTGCCTTCATCACGCATAGAAATTATGTGATTATGAATTGATTCTATTGCCCCAATATCAACGCCTCTTGTTGGTTGCCCAACAATAAATATTTCGGGATCACGAGATATTTCACGTGCAAGCACAATTTTTTGCTGATTGCCGCCAGAAAAATTAGCAGCTTTTAGGCGCTCATTGGGTGGACGAATATCAAACATTTTAATTTGCTTTTTTGCTTCTTTTTTACATGAACTAACCGACAAAAAAGCACCCTTGCCATATTTATTATCGTCTTGATAACCAAGAATGGTATTTTCCCATTGTTCAAAATTAATTACTAGCCCTTGCTCTTGCCTATCTTCTGGTACGTGCGCAAGATTTGCTTGGCGAACTTTTGCCGCACCATCATCGCCCTTTATTATTATTTCTTTTTCATTGATTAAAATCTCACCGCTTGCTTGTTTTCTCATGCCAGCTATTGCCTCAAGTAATTCAGATTGTCCATTGCCTGAAACCCCTGCAATGCCAACAATTTCACCTGCACGAACATTAAAGCTTACCCCTTTAACACGAGTAACCCCAATATCGTCTTTTACTTCAAGATTGCGCACCTCAAGTTTCACTTCTTTAGGATTTGCTTTGCTCTTTTTGACTTCCATAAGCACTGAGCGCCCAACCATAAGTTCAGCTAATTCACTTGGGTTAGTGTCTTTAGTTTTTAATGTTTTTACCATTTCACCACGTCGCATTACCGAAACTTCGTCAGTAATTGCCATTATTTCACGCAATTTATGAGTGATGAGGACAATGGTTTTGCCCTGCTCTTTAAGGGTTTCTAGAACCCTAAATAAATGATCGGCTTCTGATGGGGTTAAAACACCTGTTGGCTCGTCTAAAATTAAAATTTCTGCACCACGATATAGTGCTTTTAGAATTTCTACCCTTTGTTGTTGCCCAACTGAAAGGTCCTCAATAAGCATATCAGGGTCAACTTCTAATTCATATTCTTTGGCTAAGCGAGCCAGCTCTTTACGAGCCTTATTAAGAGAGGTTTTGAGGATAAAACTATCTTCAACTCCAAGGATAATATTTTCTAAAACGCTAAAATTATCAACCAGCATAAAATGTTGATGTACCATGCCAATGCCCAAATGAAGAGCGTGGCTTGAATCTTTTATAATTACCTCATTGCCATCAACTTTTATTTGCCCCGAATCAGCTCGATAAAAACCATAAAGAATTGACATAAGAGTGGTTTTACCAGCGCCATTTTCGCCAACAATGCCATGCACTGTGCCGCTTTTAATAGGTAAATCTATGTTTTTATTAGCGTGAACTGCACCAAAATGCTTATTAATATTACAAAGCTCGATTGCCAAATTGTCACTATTTTTTGTCGTCGTTGGTCGCTCTGCTCCCGACCCCGACATCCCCGCCGTTTTTATTGCCATCACTCGCTTTGCTCCCGACCAAGCCTGCCCCATGCCACAACACGAGAACATCCCCACGGTTTCAGGTGAAACAGCGGTCGAAACACCCGACCGCTGTTTTTTTTCTGACTTTTGTCAGTCATTTAGTTTGCCTTAACCTGCAGGACAAGAACTAGTTGTTGTATAATCATGCACTACGATTTCACCAGATTGAATTTTAGCAGAAAGTTCTTCAACTTTAGCTTTCATTTCATCAGTAATTAAATCTGCATTATTCTCATCAAGTGCCCAACCAACACCGCCATTTGCAAGGCCCATTACATTAAAACCAGAAGTCCAGTTGCCTGTTGTTCCATCTTCAAATGCTGAAGCAACTGCAACATCAACACGCTTAAGCATTGAGGTTAGAACAGATCCGGGTTGTATGTAGTTTTGGTTGCTATCAACACCGATAGAAAATTTACCAGCGTCAGCTGCAGCTTGAAGAACACCAAGACCAGAACCACCAGCTGCGGCATAAATCACATCAGCACCCTTGCTAAATGAGGCTTTTGCCAATTCACCAGCAGTTACTGGATCGTTCCATGCGGCAGGAGTTGTGCCTGTATAGTTTTCAAATACTTCAATATCAGCATTTACGGCCTCAGCACCTTGTGCATAACCACAATAGAACTTGCGAATTAGTGGAATATCCATGCCACCAACAAAGCCAACTTTGCCAGTTTCAGATTTCATTGCTGCAAGCGCACCAACCAAATATGATCCTTCATGCTCGTTAAATACAACTGAGCGCACATTTGGCAAATCAACAACCATATCAATAATAGCAAAATTTGTATCTGGGAATTCTGCTGCTACTTTTGTTAAAGCCGCCGCCCAAGAAAAACCAGCTACAACTACTGGGTTTGAGCCAGTGCTAGCAAATTTACGCAATAATTGCTCACGTTGTGCGTCGTTGGCTAGCTCGATTTCTCTAAAACTATTGCCGGTTTTTTCAGCCCAACCAGTTGCGCCATTAAAAGCACTTTCGTTAAATGATTTATCAAACTTGCCGCCAAGATCATAAATGATCGCAGGTTCTGCAAGCGCAGATCCAGCAAGCATTGCACCAAGCGCTACGCCACCAGCAAGTACTGAAAGACGAAATGATTTATTTTTATTAGTTTTCATTATATTCTCCCTGTTTTCGTTTTTTAAGAATTTAGCAATAGCGCTAAAACTTTCCTTAAGTACGATAACCCAATTCAAACGTGCAAAGCACGTAGAAGCAAGTAAAAAATATTAAAATATGGTTATTTAGTCAAAAATTTGTAATTTTATAGAAGATTAACCTGTTTTTATGGATTGCTAATTGTTTTAAAACCGTCAATTTCAGTATTGTATAAATATATATCACTATAGTTTTGAAAGCTCTTCTATAGACTCATTGTTCTAGATATGAGTATATTTCTTTTCTAGTTAGACAAGAACTTCTTTTTATCAATTAACCTAAGGGAGAATATAATGACTAAGAAAAATATAACATCGGTAAGTATGATTGCAGCATTAATGCTTGCTTCAGTGAGTACAAGCGCACTGGCGCAAACTGAAATTTCGTGGTGGCACGCTATGGGCGGAGTTAATGGCGAGCGGATCAATAAAATGGCGACAGACTTTAACGCAACTCAAAGTGAATATAAAATAATGCCTGTTTATAAGGGCAATTATACTGAAACCATG
>JAJRPR010000013.1 GCA_024280655.1 Alphaproteobacteria bacterium
ATTAGTTTCTGCAAAAAGGCTAAATAAAGCGCTTGAACATTGCGAAAAAATAAATGCTGGCGCACCTATTACTTATTTTGAAATAACCACTGCTGCGGCGTTTTATTTATTTTCAAAAATTAGTGCCGATTATCTTTTGCTTGAAGTTGGGCTTGGTGGGCGCTTTGATGCAACCAATGTAATTGATAATCCGTTTGGAACAATTATCACCCCTGTTTCAATCGATCATGTAGAATTTTTAGGTAATAGCCTAACAAAAATCGCCCATGAAAAAGCAGGGATTATTAAAAAAAATGCGCCACTGGTAATTGGCAAACAAAGCGAAGAGGCGCAAAGTTCTATTATAAAATATGCAAATAGTTTGAACGTAACACCATTTATTCAAGGGCAAGATTATGATGGTTTTAAGCAAAATGGGCGGCTTATCTATCAAGATGAAAAAGCTCTTTTAGATTTGCCTCCATCTGCTTTAAGAGGAGATTTTCAATATGAAAACGCCGCCATTGCCATTGCCGCCATTAGACATTTCGAATTGCCCATAACCGAAAATGAAATTGCTATTGGGCTAAAGAACACTAAGTGGGCAGGGCGCTTGATGGCAATAAAACAGGGTGAATTATATGATATCCTGCCTAAAACCCACGAATTATGGCTTGATGGTGGACATAATATTGCAGGGGCAAAAGTTCTGGCAAAGGCACTCTGGCCTGTTAGTATGAGCGCAAGCAAAGAGAGCAAAACAAGCAATAGGAAAAGAATAACGGCGGGGGTGCCGGGGACGGGAGCAAAGCGACCAACGGCGGCAAGAATAAGAGCCGACAAGAATAAAAAACCTCTAGTTTTAATAATAGGCTCTTACGCCAATAAAGATGTAAGCGGTTTTTTAGATGAGTTTAAGGGCATAGTTTCACAGGTTATCACCATTCCCATTGGCGGTGACAGGGCTAGCATTAGCGCTAAAGATTTGGCAAAAATGGCCAATAGGCAAGGCTTTAATGCCAAGCCTGAGCGCTCAATTAAAGCGGCATTAAAAAGCGCTGCAAAAATTAAAAATGCCCGTGTGTTAATTTGCGGCTCTTTACATTTGGTGGGTGATTTTTTAGCCAAAAACAAAACTATTTTGAATTAACTATTAGCACCAGACTCCCAACCAAGCATGGCTCTTTTTCGATTTAAGCCCCAATGATAGCCAGTTAATTTGCCGCTCTGCCCTACAACACGATGGCACGGCACAATAAATGAAATTGGATTGCGCCCAATCGCTGCCCCAACTGCACGTGCGGCTTTTGGCTTCTTTATGTTTTTTGCTAAAGTGCCATAAGTTATGGCGCTGCCCATTGGAATAGATAATAATCCTTGCCAACAGCGAATTTCAAAATCAGTGCCTATAAATATTATTTTTATTGGATCGCTCTTTTTCCATTTATTCTTATCAAAGATTTTTGTAGCATAAGGCACAATTTGCAAATCATTGCGCTCAAATTTTGCTTTTGGCCAACGATTTGCCATATCAAGATAAGTTTTTTTCTCTTCCCCATCGTCAAAAAATGCCAATCCCGCAAGACCATAATCAGTAATAAACAACATTGCATTACCAAATATTGATGGCGCAATGCCCCAAATCATGTTTAATCCCTCACCTCTATTAGCCCAAGCACCAGGTGGCATTGCGTGATGGGTAACAAATAAATCATAAAGGCGAGAGGTCGAGCTAAGCCCTACTTCGTTGCTAGTTGTTAGGATACTGGCATTTTGCTTTAATAATTTTTTGGCATGATCAAGTGCCACTGCTTGCATAAAAGATTTTGGTGATAGGCCGCACCAGCGCTTAAATAAAGCAACAAGCAAGCGCTCATTTAATCCTAGCGCATGGGCAAAATTTTCTAAATCAACATTGCTAGCATTATTTTTACTAAGATAAATAATTGCTTGTTGCACAATTTGATAATCTTCGTTTTTCGTTTTAAGATAGTTTTCCATAAGATTAGTTTAGTTATAAAACAAATTAAAGCGAGCCGATTTTGACAAATAATAATAAAAAACAAACGTCCCAAACAATATTAAGCAAACAAGAGGTTGAGGCTATTTTTAGTGCTTTTGAAAAGCATAACCCAAACCCCAAGGGCGAGCTTGATTATGTAAATCTTTTTACGCTTTTGATTGCGGTAGTGCTAAGCGCACAGGCAACTGATAAGGGAGTAAACAAGGCAACAAAAGAGCTTTTTGCAATAGCAAATAGCCCAGAAAAAATGCTTGATTTGGGGCTTGAGAAATTAACTAATCATATTAAATCTATTGGGCTTTATCGCAATAAAGCAAAAAACACCTTAGCGCTTTCAAAAATATTATTTGAGCAATATAATTCCAAAGTTCCAAATGATAGAGAAGCGCTAATATCTTTACCCGGAGTTGGGCGCAAAACCGCAAATGTCGTGCTTAATATTGGCTTTGGTCAGCCAACCATTGCAGTAGACACGCACCTATTTCGCATTAGCAATCGCACAGGCCTAGCCATTGGCAAAACCCCACTTGAAGTTGAAAAAACATTGCTAGAAGTAATACCAAAAAAATACTTGCTTCATGCCCATCATTGGCTGATTTTACATGGGCGCTATGTCTGTAAAGCCAGAAAACCAGATTGCGCTCACTGCATCATTAGCAAATGGTGTAAATATGAGGACAAGCTTTTATAGTTTTCTCAGCATAGCGACTAGTGTCATGTTGAGGGTAGCGAAGCACAATATTTTGCATGTCATCCTGAACGAAGTGAAGGATCTAAGATGTTTCGGCTTCGCTCAACATGACATCGCTACGCTCAAGTATGACAAATAAAAAGGCGGAGCTTTTGCTCCGCCTCTTATTCAAATTAGTAATAATATTACTTACATACCTAAAGCTTTATCAGTAATAGCACTTGTCCATGCACCTTCTGGCTGACCAGAAATAACTGGATCAGATCCACCAGCAAGCAATGTATCAACTGTGCGTTGGAAATCTGCAACATCAAGCGCACCGTTTGAGCCAGCAGTTAGTTTTGCTATGTCGCCCATCATGCGTTTTTGATGTGCTTCTGTTTGCGCTCCAGTATCATCATTTTCAAGCACGATCATTGCTGCGGCATCTGGGTTTTCTTCTGCCCATTTCCAGCCCTTCATAGACGCTCTAACAAAGCGCACCATTTCGTCAGCAAATTCAGGATCAGCTAGACGGTTTTCAAGTGCATAAATACCATCTTCTAAAGTTGCAACACCTTGATCTTCATATTTAAACACCACTAAATCATCAGCTGATAGACCAGCGTCGATAATTTGCCAATATTCATTATATGTCATGGTTGAAACACAAGCGGCTTGATTTTGCAAAATCGGATCAACATTAAAGCCTTGTTTTAGAACTTCAACGCCATCATCGCCGCCATTTGTTGGAATACCTAATTGGCTCATCCATGATAGGAACGGATATTCATTGCCAAAGAACCAAACGCCAAGCGTTTTGCCCTTAAAATCAGCAGGCGTTTTAATGCCGCTATCTTTACGACAAGTTAGCATCATGCCCGAAGATTTGAACGGTTGCGCAATATTAACTAGCGGCACGCCTTTTTCTCTTGTTGCAAGTGCTGAAGGCATCCAATCGATAATAACATCTGCACCACCACCAGCTAAAACTTGCGCAGGCGCAATATCAGGCCCACCAGCTTTAATGGTTACGTTTAGCCCTTCATCTTTATAAAAGCCTTTGTCTTGTGCTACATAATAACCTGCAAATTGGGCTTGCGTTACCCATTTTAGTTGCAATGTTACGTCACCGCTATCAGCAAAAGCTGGTAGTGCCGTTAGAGCCATTGCGCCAACTAGCATTGATTTAATTAGTTTTTTCATTTTATTCTCCCTGTTTAATTATTTAAGACTATAGTATTTTTATTAGTTTTTCAAATCTCAGTTGCGTCCCCCTCTTATTGAAGGATGCCAAAAGGTGACTTTTCGCTCTATGAGCGCTATTACACCGTAAAAAAGCGAGCCAGCAACTGCTGCCATTGCAATTTCAGCCCACACCATATCAACATTCATTCGGCCAACTTCTGTTGATATTCTAAAACCCATTCCATAAATGGGTGTTCCAAAAAACTCGGCAACAATAGCACCAATTAACGCCAAGGTTGAATTTATTTTAAGCGCATTAAAAATAAATGGCCCAGCTGCTGGCAAGCGCAACTTAAATAATGTTTGCCAATAAGAGCTAGCATAAGTGCGCATAAGATCTCGCTCCATATTATTTGAAGCTGCAAGGCCTGATACTGTGTTCACTAACATTGGGAAAAAGGTCATTATTATGACCACAGCAGCTTTTGATGGCCAATCAAAGCCAAACCACATCACCATAATTGGTGCGACACCTACAATGGGCAAAGCGGAAACAAAATTGCCAAGCGGTAATAGACCTCGTTGTAAAAAGGGTGAGCGATCTATCGCAATGGCTACCAAAAACCCTGAACCACAACCAAGCGCATAACCAATAAGCACCGCCTTTAAGAAAGTCTGTTTGAAATCAAGCCATAATATATCAGTTGAATTTATTATACGCTCCCAAATCATTGAAGGGGGCGGCAATAATACTGTTGGCACGTTAAACCCTCGCACCAATCCCTCCCAAACAACTAATAAGGTAATGCCAAAAATTATTGGCACTGCTATTGAGTTAAATTGTCTAAGGTTTGGGGTTTTTTCTTCTTGCTTGACTAGCCAAGAATTTAGAAACCACGCAGCCAGCCAAAACACAAATGTAAAAAACACTATCGTCCAATTAGTGGCAGCCCCATAATTCATGTTGTCAGCCCCATATTTTTTGTAACTCGCTTTTCAATCAAGCCAACAATCATAACTAAACTTGCCGCCAATATTGCCGCCATAAATAAAGCCGACCAAATTTGCACTGTTTGTCCATAATAAGAACCGCTAAGAAGCCGTGCCCCAAGCCCTGCAACTGCACCAGTTGGTAATTCGCCAACGATTGCCCCAACTAATGCAATGGCAATCGCTATTTTCATGGAGGGAAATAAATACGGCAAAGCTGAAGGCCAGCGAAGTTTGAAAAATATCTGCATGGGGGAGGCAAAATAGGTTTGCATTAAATCTAGCTGGATGTTTTTTGGAGAGCGAAAACCCTTGACCATACCAACAACGATTGGGAAGAAACTTAGATAGGTTGAAATAAGCGCTTTTGGCAAAAGCCCCGAAAGCCCAATGGCGTTTAGTACCACAATAATCATTGGTGCAATGGCTAAAATTGGAATAGTTTGCGAAGCGATTACCCACGGCATAAGCGAGCGGTCTAGCGCTTTATTATTGGTTATGCCAATGGCAATGAGAATGCCAAATAAAGTGCCAATAGCAAAACCAAGCAAAGTTGCGGAAAGGGTAATCCACGAATGATAGACTAGTGAGCGTTTGGAAGTAATTGGCTTTTGAAATATAGTTACATACATCTCGCTAAAAACCTGATGCGCTGAAGGTAAAACGGGGCGTTTTTGGTTTAGTGTGTCATTAATAAATTGTGAAGTTGTCCAAGCGGTAGTTCCAGCCCTTTCATAGACCCCTAATTGCCATGGCGTATTGAGTTTAACTGCCATTGCGTACCAAATCACCAATAATGTGAGAAGGATTGTTAGGATAGCAAATATTTTGCTTTGAAAAATTGCTCTCATTAAGCATTTTCCTCATCATAAGAATGAGAGGCACGCAGGCCTTCACGCACTCGGTGAGCAATATCCAAAAACTCTTTACTTTCCCGAATTTCTAATGGGCGCTCATTTGGTAGGCTAGAATCTATAATATCTGCAATTTCTCCGGGGCGTGGCGACATAACAACAATTTTTGTTGAGAGATAAACCGCTTCGGTAATTGAGTGAGTAACAAAGCAAATTGTCATTTTTGCCTTTCGCCATAATTCTAATAACTGCCTATTAAGGTGATCACGCACAATTTCATCTAGCGCCCCAAACGGCTCGTCCATCAGCAATAATTTTGCATCAAACGCCAGCGCACGAGCAATTGAAACACGTTGTTGCATACCGCCTGATAATTGGTGCGGGTATTTTTTCTCGAAGCCAATTAAATCAACCATAGAAAGCGTGCGCTCAATATGTTGTTGTTTTTCAGATTTTGATATGCCAGTAATTTCAAGCGGCAAAGCAACATTTTGCTCAACGGTGCGCCATGATAATAGTGCTGACGATTGAAATACATAACCATAAGCTCGGTTTTTGCGTGCCTCGTTCGGGGTCATGCCATTTACAAAAATCTCACCTTTAGTTGGTTTTTCAAGATCAGCGATTGCTCGTAAAAATGTGGTCTTGCCGCAACCAGA
>JAJRPR010000179.1 GCA_024280655.1 Alphaproteobacteria bacterium
CATATAGCGATCAAATTCTTCACGATCTCTTGCCTTTTGCAAATTGTCCATATAATCAGAAAATTCATTTACTTCTTTATCAAGGCGGCGGCGTTCTTCGTCCAAACGTCTAAATTGCTCATCACGATATTCATCAAATGCTTCATTACCGCTTGAATTACTACGACCTTTATAATGGCGCTTTTGTTTTCTTGCCCATTCTTTTTTTCCATCGACCCATTTTTCAGCTTTTTCAGCAGAGCCGCCAAAATTTTCGCCCCAAATAATATAGGCTAGCATGCCCAAGCCCAGCGGCCACCACAAGATGAAGCCAAACACCATTAATGCTATGCTAAAAAATGACCATCTGGGTTTAATAATTGCAGTACTCATCTATTGTCTCCTAATGTTTCTTGTCTCTTCTTTGTCGAACAATACAGATATGGGAAGAGTAAATGGACAATCAAGTTAAAAAAATTAATTTTTTACACTTGAAATTGAAATTCAAGTTTCTAAAGCAAAGCTCTATATTTCAATTATCATTGCTAAAAATGACGCAAAGATAGTTTTTTATTTCTAGTTGGCAATTTTTTGCAAAAAGCAATTCCGCAATAAGCATAGCACCTAATGAAATAAAAGTATAAGCTGATGGTTAGTTAAAATGAGGGATAATAATATGAAACTAGAAACACTTGCATTACATCACGGTTATAAATCAGAAGAAACCACAAAATCTGCCGCCGTTCCTATTTATCAAACAACTAGTTATACATTTGATGATACGCAACATGGCGCAGATCTATTTGATCTTAAAGTTGCGGGTAATATTTATACTAGAATTATGAACCCAACAACATCTGTTTTAGAGCAAAGACTAGCTGAAATGGAGGGCGGTATTGGCGCTCTTGGTGTAGCGTCGGGAATGTCAGCAATTACTTATGCAATAGAAACTATTGCGCAAGCTGGTGATAATATTATTTCAACATCGCAACTATATGGCGGCACGTATAATCTTTTCAAACATAGTTTTCCTAAACAAGGAATTGATGTGCGTATGATTTCTTATGATGAGTTCGATAAAATCGAAAAGCTTATTGATGATAAAACTAGGGCGATTTTTTGCGAGTCAATCGGCAACCCCTTAGGCAATATTGTTGATATAGAGGAATTGGCAAAAATTGCACATAAACATGGCGTGCCTTTAATTGTTGATAATACTGTTGCTACTCCTTATTTATGTCGCCCATTTGATTATGGTGCAGATATTGTTGTTCATTCGCTAACTAAATATATTGGTGGGCACGGCAATTCCATTGGTGGTATTATTATTGATAGTGGTAAATTTGATTGGGTGAAAAACAAGCAACGTTTTGCTATCCTAAATGAGCCTGACCCATCTTATCATGGTGTTATTTATACTGAAGCATTGGGCGAGGCTGCCTATATTGGTCGGGCACGAGTTGTGCCTTTACGTAATAAAGGTGCGGCAATTTCTCCGATGAATTCATTTTTAATTTTACAGGGGCTAGACACATTAGGGCTTCGTATGGAGCGCCATTGTGAAAATGCGTTAGCTGTTGCCAAATGGCTTGAAAAGCACCCTAAAGTTACATGGGTGAATTATGCAGGTCTTAGTGATAGTCCATTTAATAAAGTTGCCAACAAAATCACTAAAGGTCATGCCTCTGGCATTTT
The DNA here is from genome assembly GCA_024280655.1 of Alphaproteobacteria bacterium. Taxonomy (GTDB): domain Bacteria; phylum Pseudomonadota; class Alphaproteobacteria; order Rhizobiales; family Devosiaceae; genus S141-66. Next base: position 1,675 of record JAJRPR010000179.1, read on the forward strand.
AAGTTTTGGTATTAAGGGGGGTAAACAAGCTGGTGCTAATTTTATTGATGCGCTTGAACTTATATTGCGCCTTGTTAATATAGGTGACGCAAAATCGCTTGCTTGTCATCCTGCTTCAACTACCCATCGCCAGCTAAATGAAGATGAGCTTAAAAGCGCTGGGGTTAGTGAAGATTTGGTGCGGATTTCTGTTGGTATTGAGCATAAGGACGATATTATTGCAGATATTTCTCAGGCGCTTGAAAAAGCATAATTGCTGTTTTGGAGCAAAGAAAGCTGCGTCACCCTAAAACTCCCATGTCACCTTGAGCGTAGCCGAAAGGTCTAAGATGTTTCGACTTCGCTCAACATGACATTTTCAATAAAAACCGCGCTAAATATTAGCGCGGTTTTTAATTTTGAAGATAGGTAAATTAAGCTGCGGCAACTTTTGATAAGAATTCATCAACTGTTTTACGTAAACTATCAGCCTGTTGCGAAACGCCTTCTGATGCTTCAAGTACCTGCGCCGCACTTGTATTGGTTTCTCCGACAGAAGTAGTAACAATTTCCATAGAGCCAACCACTTGTTTTGTGCCACTTGCTGCTTGTGCCACAGATTGAGAAATTTCAGCAGTGGCTGCGCCCTGCTGTTCTACCGCTGAAGCAATAGAAGCAGTGTAAGAATTAACTTCTGCCATTGTTCGAGTTATTTCTTCAATCGCTGAAACCGCATCAGAAGTTGAGTTTTGAATATCAGCAATTTGTGCCGAGATTTCCTCTGTTGCAGTTGCGGTTTGATTGGCAAGGCTTTTAACTTCTGACGCCACAACCGCAAACCCCTTTCCAGCCTCCCCAGCCCGTGCCGCTTCAATAGAAGTATTAAGCGCCAATAAGTTGGTTTGCTCGGCAATATCTTGAATAAGCGAAATAACATCACCAATTTTTTGAGCTGCATCAGCAAGCGCTGTTACTTTTTCATTAGTAGAATTTGCAGCTTTATTAGCATCATTAACAATCGAATTTGTTTTTGATACTTGACGAGATATTTCTTCAATGGAAGCTGCTAATTGCTCGGCTGCCGCTGCCACTGCTTGCACATTTTCAGAAGCTGATTGCGATGAATTTGCCGCCTCATTAGCTTGGCCTGAAGTATTATTAGCAATGGTGGTTAGCGTGTTGGCGGTTGAGCTCATTTGTATGGCGTTGCTTGATACCGCTTCAAGTGCCTCGCCGACTTGATCTCTAAATGTGCCGATTAAATTATCAACTTGTTCTTGGCGCTCAGCTCGAATTAATTGCTCGCTTTCGCTTTCACTTTCAAGGCGTTTACGTTCAATGCCGCTTTGTTTGAACACTTCAACTGCACGTGCCATATCACCAAGCTCATCACCCTTATCAATACCGGGGACATCAAGATTAAATTCTCCCTTTGCTAGTTGGCTCATAGTTTTTTGCAAACTACCAATTGGTCCAGTAATTGAGCGAATAATTACAAAAGCCAGAGCAAGTGTTGCAAATAGAATTACAATATTTATCACAATGATAGACCATAAACCACTTTGAGCCGCTTTTGCTTCAATTTCAGCTTCATGCACTAAATCATTTGCAAGGGTCTTTTCAACTTTAGTTAACGCATTGATTTTATTAGTAATGGCTTCAAACCAATCTAAACCAGTAATACCGATAAGAGTGCCGCCAAATGGTGCAGCTGCTGCTTTACTGCGGTATGAACTTATATTAGTTGCGCTATTATTATTTAGAAGTTCGGTATATAGGCGCTTTTCTTCTTCAGAGGCAAATTGAAGGAAATATTGAATTGAATTATCAGCTTTTGCTCCATAAGAAATGAATTTTTCAAATGTTGCTTGATTAAATGCACCGCTACCAAAACCAATAGCACCTTGTGCCCTTTCAAGACCTGAAGCTTCAATAGAATTTATTATTGCCATATAGGCGGTGGAGAGTTGCATTAATTCAGGAGTAGTTGTTTCTCCTGCTGCTTCGTTTATAACTTTTATGAGATCATTGATTATTGAAGTATATAGGTTTGCCATTTCAGGGGTTTTAACAGTGCGAGAATTAACCCTTTCACGCATTGAATTTAATTGATCAAGCCGAGAGGTTGTAGAATTTAGCATTGAAGAAAATACTAGAACCTTGCCTTGCGTTTTAAGATTGTCTATTTCTGTTTTTAGTGCAGAAATTGCACTGTCAGTTTGTGGGCGTGAATTGCGTAAACTATCAGCAAAAGCTGTTTGAGATTTTCCTAAATAACCAGCCGAGCGCCCTCTTTCATTTTGCAAACCA
>JAJRPR010000180.1 GCA_024280655.1 Alphaproteobacteria bacterium
AATATTTCCCTCAACAAGCATATTTTCAGTTATCAATAAGGTTGAACCAGCTATTGGCGAATTTTCTGGCGCAATACACACCCCCTCAAGTGAGGCATTGGTTCTTTCTTTTGATAAATCATGTGGGATAATAATTTCTTTAGCAGCACCAAATGGCTTGCCATTACTAAGTTCAAAATCAGCAACCCTTGTTAGGTTTTCAAAACCAACTCTTATGGCTGCAGGTTTGCCAAAGCGATAAATTGTATCAATAGCTTCTGCGTCTTTGGCAAATCTTCTAGGCAAAATATTACCCTTTGAATTTCTAATAGCTGACATCTCAACGCCACCAAGCGCTAATAATTGATCAAACTCATCATAAATTAATTGAGCGCTAAAAAAATTGCCAATATCAGAAACCATTACAATTTGATTATTATCGCCAGTAAACGTAATTCCTGAAAGGCCGCCAAATTCTTGATAATCGCTAGAAATTTCTATTCCGCCACGCCAAATCAACTCATCAACTTTTTCGCCCCTTAATGCCCCCTTAAACCTCTCGATTGGCAAGGATTGCACAATAACTTCTTGGGTTTCTTGAACTTCTTGCGCAAAAGAAAATGAGGGAACAAATAAAAATATAGATATAACAATGCTGCTTATTTTATTCATCTATATAGCCTGTTTCTTGCGCCTGTCTTTGGTTTTTCTTCAAATAAATCAGCCAATTCATCAGTAAGCGCCCCGCCCAATTCTTCTGCATCTTGCAAAGTTATAGCATGTTGATAATAGCGTGTAACATCGTGACCAATACCAATGGCTATAAGTTGAATTGGTGAGCGATCCTCGATTTCTTTTATCACTTCACGTAAATGCGCTTCAAGATAATTGGGGCTATTTACGCTTTGCGTACTATCATCAACTGGCGCTCCATCAGATATAACGACCAATATGCGGCGATTTTCAGGCCGCGCCATTAGGCGCTTTTGTGCCCAACTAAGTGCTTCACCATCAATATTTTCTTTAAGCAATCCCTCGCGCATCATTAGTCCAAGGTTTTTTCTAGCATGGCGATAAGGCTCTTCAGCGCCCTTATATATAATATGACGAATATCATTTACTCGTCCGGGATTTGCTGGCCTATTTGCTTCAAGCCAAGCCTCACGAGATTTACCGCCCTTCCAAGCACGAGTGGTAAAACCTAAAATTTCAGTTTTAACGGAGCAACGCTCAAGCGTTCTAGCTAAAATATCAGCGCAAATTGCCGCAATACTTATCGGGCGACCTCGCATCGAGCCTGAATTATCAATCAATAGGGTAACAATAGTATCACGAAAATCTGTATCGCTCTCAGCTTTAAAAGAAAGCGGCTGCATTGGGTCAATAATTATTCTGGTTAGGCGGGCACTATCAAGCACTCCCTCTTCTAAATCATAGCTCCAGCTACGGTTTTGCTGCGCCATTAGACGGCGTTGTAATTTATTGGCCAACCTTGCTACCGCACCCGCTAAAGTCTCTAATTGTTTGTCTAATAGCGCACGTAATTGCTCAAGTTCTTCACTTGGACAAAGTTCAGTTGCGCTAACAATCTCATCAAATTCAGTGGTAAATATTTTATATTTTGGCTGATTTGATAATTTTGCACCATCAGTTTCTAAACTATCATCACCAGCGCTTATTTCACCATCACTAGTAATATCCTCATCACTTGGTGAAAACTCACTCTCAATTTCGCCTCCCTGCTCACCATCACCCTCCCCTTGCTGTTCATCTGAAGAACTCTCTTGTCCTTCACCATCCATTTGCTCAACTTGTTGCTGATTATTATCACTTGGCTGATCATTATAATCTTGCTCGCCCTCATCTTCATCATATTCATTTTCAGCATCAAATTCAGCGTTAGAAATAAGCTCAAGATCAAGTAATAATTGCTTGGCGCTTTTGGCAAAATCTTGTTGATTTTCAATATTATTGCCCAATTCCTCTAAAGATTGCTGGCATTTTTTTTCTATTTCATCACGCCAAAGCTCGGTAATGGTTTCACCGCTTTTTGGAATTGAAATATTGCCAAATTTCTTACGCAGCATCAATGAAAGTGCTTCTGAAAGAGGAGCATCATCAAGGTTAGTTATTTTATCAAAGCCTGCTTTTGCATATTTTTCTTCAAGCATTTGCGAGAGATTATCTCTCATTCCTGCCATTCGCATAGTGCCAAGCACCTCAACTCGTGCTTGCTCAAGCGCATCAAAAGTGGCACGGGCATCTGCATCTATTGGCGCATTTTTAGCATGGATTTTTGCATCATGTGCCGCCAAGCGCATAGCAATAGCGTCGCACTGCCCACGGGCTATTGCTATTTCTTTTTTATCTGGAGAATGAGAAATATTTGCAAGACGAATATTTTTGCCGTTGAGAATGGTCCTATCAGAAGTAAAGGCAATTTCAAGTTCACTATCACCAGCAATAGCACGCATAGTGGTGCTAAGTGCTGATTTTAGGACTTGTGTCCCAGCTTTGTCATTTGCAAGTACCATTTCATAAACCCAAGGGTCAGTATCTAAGCGCTAATGGCTAAATTTGTAGCAGCTTCTGGTAAATCTTCACCAAATACTCTTTGGTATAATTCAGCTACAACTGGCTTTTCTAAATCGTCGCATTTATTAAGAAATGTCAGCCTAAAAGAAAAACCAATATCACCAAAAATTTCAGCATTTTCTGCCCATGTAATAACAGTTCTTGGGCTCATAACGGTTGAAATATCACCATTAACAAAAGCCGCACGAGTAAGATCAGCTAATCGCACCATGTTCGAAACTAGCTTCTTGCCCTCATCATTTCGATAGGACTTAGCTTTAGAAAGCACAATGCCAACTTCTTTTTCATGCTCAAGATAATTTAGCGTAACTACGATTGACCAACGATCCATTTGCCCCTGATTAATTTGTTGTGTGCCATGATAAAGCCCTGAAACATCACCCAAACCAATAGTATTGGTGGTTGAAAATAAACGAAAAGCAGGATGAGGAGTAATTACTCGATTTTGATCAAGCAAAGTTAAGCGGCCAGATGCTTCAAGCACCCTTTGAATAACAAACATCACATCAGGGCGACCAGCATCATATTCATCAAATACTAATGCGATATTATTTTGCACAGCCCACGGTAGAATCCCATCACGAAATTCAGTAATTTGCTTGCCGTCTTTTAGCACGATGGCGTCTTTTCCAACCAGATCAATCCTTGAAACATGACTATCAAGATTTACCCTAACAAGTGGCCAATTTAAGCGTGCTGCAACTTGCTCAATATGGGTAGACTTACCAGTGCCATGATAGCCTTGCACCATCACACGTCTATTATGCGAAAAGCCCGCCAAAATAGCGATTGTCGTATTGTGATCAAATAGATAATCTTCATCAATAGGCGGCACATGCTCGCTTTTTTCTTTATATCCCTTAACAATCATATCGCTATCTATATTAAATAGATCTTTAACATTATAATCAAAGTCTGGTAGGTTTTGTTGTTCACTCATTTAAGTTCTTCTTATTCTCTTATTTTGAAATTCCCAAAAATAGGGCTAAAGTATAGGGCTAAACAAGTCCCTTTTTCTTTAGATGATTATAGGCAGTAATTATAGCACGAAGGCGCTCCTCTGAACTTACATCACCACCATTAACATCGGGGTGATGAATTTTTACTAGAACCTTATATGCGGCTTTTATTTCAACAGCGTCGTGCCTTCCCTTAAGCCCCAAAACTTCTAACGCCCTTCTATCAGAATCAACTAAACGTCGGGTTGATTTTCTATTAGGGTTATCGCCCCTTGTACGTGCTTCTAGGCGGGCATATAGATTTGTAGGGTCAGATGGCTTTGGCTTTTTCTTTACCGTTTTATAGTTTGAATTAGTTCCAAATCGCCATGTTGGGCGCTCAAAATTCTCATCTGATTTACTCTTCTCACCTTCTTTATTTTCAGCAAAAAAGTTAAATGACTGATTATATTTACGCACATGGGTAATACAAAAATTATGAAATTCATTATTTGACTGATGGCTTTTAGGGGCACGATGGGTGCCCGGTTTTTCACATTCTTCCCACTCGCACATATTAACATTTTTTATAGGCTTTGCCGTGCGGCGTGATTTAATGCGGATAGAATCAAAAATGCCTGATTTTTCTGCCATAGCTCTATTCTAATTTGTTTCATTTGCTCAAAATGTGATATTTGTGAAAAAAGCTTCCAAAAATAGCGACCAGCTATAATGTCAAAGCTAGAGCGAACTTGCAAGGTAAACTTTATAATATTTTCTAAATTCATCTAGTTCTTAATAGGGCTTACAGCTATTTTTATAACACGGTTGCTAGATTTTTTTAATATTTTGAATCTAAAATTATAAAAGGTGAATTGTTGCCCCTCATCAGGAATGGTTTTAGCCTCATGAATTACCAACCCAGCAATGGTTGTTGCCTCATTTTCTGGCAAATTCCAATCAAGCGCTCTATTAATATCACGAATTGGCAGTGAGCCGTCTATAGTATAATTATCGTTTGCCTGTTTTGAAATACCCTCAATTATTTCATCATGCTCGTCCGAGATATCACCAACAATTTCTTCTAAAATATCCTCAAGCGTAATTAGCCCCTGCACTTCACCATATTCATCAACAACCAATGCAAAATGAGATTTACCCTTTAAAAAAGC
>JAJRPR010000181.1 GCA_024280655.1 Alphaproteobacteria bacterium
AGATAAACAAGCTTTAGGAACATAAGTGAACGCCGCACAAAAAAATCGCGATGCCGCTCTTCTTGTAACAGCAGGATTTGAAGATGCGCCAGCTCTTACGCTTAATTCAACAGATGGCGATATTCCTGATGGTCGTGAGCTGAGTTTCCCTTGGCTGGCTGGAATAATAATGACCGCCCTTACTGGCTTATTATTGATGGGTGGAGCACTTTATATATCTTTTCTTGGTCAAGATAGTTTTTCAACGGCTTTTGCAGCTCTAGAAATTGAACTGCCTCATAATGTTGGAACTACTTTAACAAAAGAAAAAACCAACCGTGTAAGGCCTGTTACAAAAACTCGTTCAGAAAGTGAAATTATTGAAGCAGCTATTCGAGAGAATGCTGAAGGGCGAAGCATGGTTAAAAAGCAACCTTTCTTAAGAATTAGATCAACTCTTGCAACAGCGGCAACTGCTTTATCTAGTTCTATTCCAGTTTACGATCCTGTTGCGCTTCTTGCACGCACCCAGTCTAAAAAGCCAAATACTACCTTTAACATATCAACAAACATTTATAGTGCTGAGGTTGAAGGAGAAATTGCTGTTCAAACAACTCCTCTACCAGCAGGTTTCGTCCCCTCAAAGGCAATATCTGATAAAGATGCTGCTGACTTCATATCCGCAATATATTCTGATGCGTCTTTTGATGGAGAGTTTTTTGCTCTTGGCTATCTATCCGAGGAAAGCACTGTTCGTGATCTTGGCGAACTAGAGAACAATCAAATTTCAGGAATTGCGCAAAATGTTTCAATTTTTAACAAAGCCCCAACAGCAAAAGATAAAAGCTCTGGCTCTCTTGAGCGTATTGTTCGAATAAAGCAGCAAGATAGTTTAGAAAACATATTTGAAAAAAATGGTTTTTCTTTAACTAATATCAGTACAATCATTGCAACTTTGCGCAATGTTTATCCATCAACAACCCTTCCCCAAGGAGCACGGTTACGTATTTTGTTTGGCACTCTTGCTAAATCAGATAATCTTACTCCATTTAGAGTGTCTATCTATATTAGAGATAATCATGTCGCAACAATAGCTCTAACCGATAGCGGTAGATATGTATTAGCCATTGCACCACCTGCCATTGATTTTCCAGATGAAGACATTGAAGAAATTGATGTATCTAACTTACCTTCCATTTATCAATCAATTTGGGAAACTGCACGCAAACACGATATTCCTGACAATATTACAGATCGCATCGTTGCAATGTTTGCCTATGATTTAGATTTAACCAAGCCAATATCTGCAGGTGATTCTATTGAAATGTTATTGACCGTTCCAAATGAACTTAAAGAGCAAAATCTACTTTATATTTCTCTAAAATTAGGATCATCAACTCGTAAATTCTATCGCTATACAACAGACAATGGCGAGGTAGATTTTTACGATGCTGATGGGCAAACTGGCAAACAGTTCTTATTGCGCCGCCCACTAGAGGGTAGTGGCAGAATAAGTTCTCGTTTTGGTTATCGAGTTCATCCCGTTACAGGGCGCTCTAAACTTCATAGTGGTCTTGATCTTGCTGCTCCCTATGGCACACCTGTTTTTGCCTCTGGAGATGGTATAGTTGAGCGGGCTAATTATTCTTCTGGGCTTGGTCGCAATATAATACTTAAACATGTTAATGGCTTCACTACAGCCTATGCCCATATGAGCCGAATCGCAAAAGGCATTGTTGCAGGCACTCGAGTTCGGCAGGGTCAAATAATCGGCTATGTTGGTTCAACTGGCCTTTCAACTGGAAATCATTTGCATTTTGAAATGAGAATTAACAAACGCCCTGTTGACCCTCTAGGAATAAAACTTCCAAAAGACAAAGTCCTGCCACAACAATATCAACGCCAATTTGAAAATGCTATCGCACAAATAAATGAGTTAATGATGCGTGAGCCAAGCCCCATAACATTGGCAAGTAGTCAATAATTTGCAATTATTTTTCTACTAGTAATTTATAAAGCAGGAATATTCCCCTCTCTATCAAAATTAAAGAAAGGGGCAACTCTCAAAGAGATAATATTATCCCTACAAAATAACAAGCCCACTATCATCAGCATCAATATTAACAATTTCTCCATCAGAAATTTCACCAGCTAGCATTTTATCAGCCATCTTATCTTGCACTTCACGCTGAATAACTCTCTTTAGCGGCCTTGCGCCATAGGCAGGATCATAGCCCTTTTGCGCAATCCATTCTTTAGCCTTTTCGCTAAGCCTAATTTCAATATCACGCTCTTTAAGCAATTTATTTAAGCGCTTAATCTGAATATCAACTATAGCACCCATATGTTTACGCTCAAGCCGGTGGAACAATAATATATCATCAACACGGTTTAAAAATTCAGGCCTAAAGGCAGATTTTAGCGCATCCATTACTTTAGCACGCACCATATCAACGCCTTCGCCCTCATCTAGTTCAACCAAATATTGTGAGCCAATATTTGAAGTCATAATGATAAGCGTGTTTCTGAAATCAACAGTTCTGCCCTGCCCATCGGTTAGGCGACCATCATCTAACACTTGCAATAAGATATTAAACACATCTGGGTGCGCCTTTTCTATCTCATCAAATAATATCACCTGATATGGGCGACGGCGCACAGCTTCAGTGAGCATACCACCCTCATCATAACCAACATATCCGGGAGGCGCTCCAATTAGCCGTGCCACTGAATGTTTTTCCATAAATTCTGACATATCAAGACGCACCATTGCGCTTTCATCATCAAACATAAATTGCGCTAATGCTTTAGTTAATTCAGTTTTACCAACCCCCGTTGGCCCTAAAAACATAAACGAGCCAATAGGTCTATTTGGATCTTGCAAACCAGCACGAGATCGCCTTATGGCTTTTGAAACCGCACTTACTGCTTCTTCTTGCCCAATTACCCGAGAGCCAAGCTCAACTTCCATTTGCAATAATCTATCACGCTCACCCTCCAGCATTTTATCAACTGGAATACCAGTCCAACGAGATACAATTTGCGCAATCATAGAGGGCGTTACAACTTCCTCTGCCATTATTGGATCGCTTGATTTTTCATCACCAGCTGTTTGAGCCTGTTTAATGCGTTTTTCAAGTTCTGGAATTGTTGAATATGCCAACTCACCAGCTTTTTCTAAATCGCCAGATCTTTGTGCAATTTCTAACTCTGAGCGGGCACTATCTAAGCGCTCATTTAATTTTTGCGAGCCAGCTAGCCTATCTCTTTCAGCTTCCCAACGCTGGGTAAGAGAACTCGATTGCTGTTCAAAATTTGAAAGCTCTTCCTCTAATTTTTCTAGGCGCGATTTTGAAGCATCATCTTTTTCTTTTTTAAGCGCTTCTCTCTCAATTTTTAACTGAATTATTTTTCTATCTAATTCATCTAATTCTTCGGGCTTAGAATCAACTGCCATGCGAAGGCGAGCCGATGCTTCGTCCATTAAGTCTATTGCCTTATCAGGCAAAAACCTATCGCTAATATAACGATTTGACAGGGTAGCAGCAGAAACTAATGCACTATCAGAAATTCTTACTCCGTGATGAAGCTCGTATTTATCTTTGATGCCCCGAAGGATCGAAATCGTATCCTCAACATTTGGCTCATCAACAAAAACTGGCTGGAAACGTCGAGCAAGTGCTGCATCTTTTTCAACATGTTTTTTATATTCATCAAGTGTTGTTGCACCAATGGCATGTAATTCACCACGAGCCAGCGCTGGCTTTAACAAATTAGAGGCGTCCATTGAGCCTTCACCTTTGCCAGCCCCAACTAATGTGTGCATTTCATCAATGAACAAAATGATTTTACCTTCCGCTGAAGTAACTTCATTTAATACGCCTTTTAAGCGTTCTTCAAATTCACCACGATATTTCGCACCAGCAATTAAAGAGCCCATATCTAGCGATAAAAGCGATTTATCTTTTAGGCTTTCTGGCACATCTCCATTAACAATTCTAAGCGCTAAGCCTTCAGCAATCGCAGTTTTACCGACACCGGGCTCACCAATTAAAACTGGATTATTTTTTGTACGACGTGAAAGCACCTGAATAGTGCGACGAATTTCTTCATCACGCCCAATTACAGGATCAAGTTTGCCGATCCGTGCTTTTTCTGTTAAATCTTGCGTATATTTTTTTAGGGCATCATATTGATTTTCTGCACTAGCACTATCAGCGGTGCGTCCCTTTCGCAAATCATTTATTGCTTCATTAAGCGCAAGTGGCCTCACTCCATTTGAAGCTAATAACTTACCTGCCTCACTTGATTTTTCAATTACTATAGCTTGCAATAATCTTTCAACCGAAACATAACTATCACCTGCTTTTTTAGCAGCGCTTTGCGCTGTTTCAAATATTTTTGCCATTTCTTGACTAAGATATATTTGCTCATTGCCACCAGAAATAGTGGGTATTTTTTTCAATGCAGCTAATACTTCTTTACTAAGAGGCTTTGCATTGCCAGAAGCGCTATTAACAAGACCGCTTGCCATTCCCTCTTCATCATCAAGTAAAATCTTTAATA
>JAJRPR010000182.1 GCA_024280655.1 Alphaproteobacteria bacterium
ATAAACATTTGCTTTTTGTTAGTCGTGTAGCCGCAGTGATCGATTGCTCTTACATAGCGAAAGAAAACTACATTTACAAGATTTTTCTTATTATTTTGAAATTTATAGGCCTGCGCCGCTTACCTAAGAAAAATAATCTTGTAATGGACGCACATCAAGATCACCTCTTTTATAAGCAACAATGCCTTTAACTGCAGCCTTTGCCCCCGAAATCGTGGTGTAATATGGGATTTTGCCAGTTAGTGCGGCACGGCGCAATGTCTTGCTATCAGAAATTGCCTTTGTGCCCTTAGTGGTATTTATCACTAGCTGCACATCACCATTTTTCATTGCATCGACAATATGTGGACGACCCTCTAGCACCTTATTTATTTTTTCACACTCAATACCTTGTTCAAGCAAATATTGTTGTGTGCCACCAGTTGCAATAATATTAAAACCAATTTCTTTAAGGGTTTTAATTGCTGGTGTGATACTTGCCTTATCGCTATCTTTTACCGAAACAAACACCGTGCCAGATTTTGGCACAGCGGTACTTGCCCCAAGTTGTGATTTTGCATAGGCGATACCAAAATCTGTATCCAAGCCAATAACTTCACCAGTTGAGCGCATTTCTGGCCCAAGCATTGTATCAACTCCGGGAAAGCGAGCAAAAGGAAAAACCGCTTCTTTGATGGCAATATGGTTAAAGGATTTTTCGTATAAATTAAAGCCACTAAGTGGCTCGCCTGCCATAATGCGTGAAGCAATTTTTGCTATTGGTTGGTTAATTAGCTTTGCAACAAATGGCACGGTGCGAGAAGCACGAGGATTGACCTCGATGATAAAAATCTCATCATCTTTAATTGCATATTGTACATTCATAAGGCCACCAACATTTAGCGCTTTGGCGAGTTCTGTTGTTTGGCGTTTTAGCTCTTTGATAATTTCATCACTTAGCGAATGAGGGGGGAGCGAACATGCGCTATCGCCAGAGTGAATTCCAGCTTCTTCAATATGCTCCATAATGCCTGCGATAAATACGTCTTTGCCATCGCTTAAACAATCAACATCAACTTCTATTGCGCCAGATAAATAACTATCAAATAATAGTGGGTTTTTAGCAATTACAAAGTTAATTTGCGCTTCTTTATCATTGGGATATTTCGCAACAATTTCGGGGGTTGCTAATTCGCTTAAAGTTGTTTGAATATAATTTTCAAACTGCTCTTCATTATGCACAATAGCCATTGCCCGTCCGCCTAAAACATAAGAGGGGCGAATTACTAATGGATACGAAACCTCGTTTGCAACTTTTCGTGCTTCTTGTAATGAATAGGCAATGCCGTTTTTTGGCTGAGTTAAACCCAATTCATCAACCAAAGACATAAACCTATCTCTATCTTCTGCCAGATCTATTGCATCTGGCTGTGTTCCCAAAATCGGCACACCTGCCTTTTCAACTGCTTGCGCCAAATTAAGCGGAGTTTGCCCGCCAAATTGCACAATTACGCCTTTAAGAGTGCCGTTTTGTTTTTCGGTCTCTAAAATCTCAATCACGTCTTCTTCAGTTAGAGGCTCAAAATATAGCCTATCGGAAGTATCATAATCGGTTGAAACTGTTTCTGGGTTACAGTTGACCATTATAGTTTCATAACCCGCATCAGAAAGCGCAAAGGCTGCATGACAACAGCAATAATCAAACTCAATACCTTGCCCAATTCTATTTGGCCCACCACCAAGAATTATGATTTTTTCTTTATCGCTTGGCATGGCTTCGTTGGCTAGCTCCCCAGCAAACGGCACTTCATAAGTTGAATACATATAAGGAGTAGGAGAAGCGAATTCTGCGGCGCACGTATCTATGCGTTTATAGATGGGGCGCACATTTAGGCTAAGGCGCTTTTGGCGCACATCACTTGCGCTTTGTTTGCTTAACTCAGCAAGGCGAGTATCTGAAAATCCTTGCGCTTTAAGAAAACGCAAATTCTCTTCATCATCTGGCAGGCCAAATTCACGCACTTTTTCCTCGAGTTCAACAATATTACGGATTTGCTCCAAAACCCAGTTATCCATTTTGCAGGCTTGATAGATGGTTTCATTATCCATGCCCAAACGCATCGCTTGCGCTACGTGCAATATTCTATCAGGCGTTGGCGTGCCTAAAACCGCCTTAATAGCGTTTTCATCATCGCCCTCGCCAAGCCCTTCGATTTTGGTTTCATTAAAGCCTGTTAGTCCTGTTTCAAGCGAGCGCAAGGCCTTTTGCATAGATTCAGCAAAAGTACGACCAATCGCCATAGCTTCACCAACCGATTTCATTGCCGTACCTAATAGATTGCTAGCACCGGGGAATTTTTCAAATGCGAAACGAGGGATTTTAGTAACGACATAATCAATAGTTGGCTCAAAAGAAGCAGGAGTTGCGCCCTTTGTTATATCATTTTCTAATTCGTCAAGCGTGTAACCAACCGCTAGCTTGGCAGCAATTTTGGCAATAGGAAAACCAGTTGCTTTTGATGCAAGGGCGGACGATCGAGAAACACGAGGGTTCATTTCAATAACGATTAAACGACCGTTCTTTGGATTAACGGCAAATTGCACGTTTGAGCCGCCAGTTTCAACGCCAATTTCTCGCAATACGGCAAGGGACGCATCACGCATAATTTGATATTCTTTATCGCTTAGTGTTAGGGCTGGAGCAACAGTAATACTATCGCCAGTATGCACGCCCATTGGATCGATATTTTCGATTGAGCAAATAATAATGCAATTATCCTTTTTATCTCGGACAACTTCCATTTCATATTCTTTCCAACCAACGATTGATTCTTCGACCACAACCTCAGTGGTAGGGGAAGCATCAAGACCGCTTTCAATAATATCAAGATATTCTTGTTTATTATAAGCAATGCCACCGCCCGTGCCACCAAGTGTAAAGGAGGGGCGAATAATTGTTGGCAATCCTATTTCTTCAAGCGCCTCAAGTGCTTCGGGGATATTATGAACTATCATTGAATGTGGAGTTTCAAGTCCAATTTTTTTCATTGCAGCACGAAATAAATCTCTATCTTCTGCCTTATCAATGGCGTGAGCGTCTGCGCCAATCATTTCAATATCATATTCATCTAGCACGCCCATTTTGCGCAAGGAAAGAGCGCAATTAAGTGCAGTTTGTCCGCCCATAGTGGGCAATAAGGCCATTTTATCATTGGGGTGAGCTTTACGTTCTTTAGCAATTATTTTGGCAACAATTTCTGGAGTGATAGGCTCCATATAAGTAGCGTCAGCTAAATCTGGATCGGTCATAATGGTGGCGGGATTAGAATTTACCAGCACCACACGATAGCCCTCGTCTTTAAGTGCTTTACACGCTTGAGTTCCTGAGTAATCAAATTCGCAGGCTTGCCCAATAATAATTGGCCCTGCGCCAATGATTAGAATAGTATTTATATCGTTGCGTTTTGGCATGTTAGCTTTCTTTTGCGTGCGTAAAATCAAGCAAGGCATTGCGCCTTACTTAAAATTAAAAATAATATGTCTGCTAAGGGCGCTTTATAGGCAAAGAATCACCTTTGGGGAAGGGGAAAAATGAGCAATTCCACGTAATTTTTAGCTATTGTGAATGTTCGACAAAACTAAAGATTTGCGCTATACTTAAAACATTATGATTCAGGAGGGTGAATAATGTCTAGCGATAATAAAGATTTACAAAAAGATAGTGGCAAG
>JAJRPR010000183.1 GCA_024280655.1 Alphaproteobacteria bacterium
ATAGCCAGAATAACCAATTATAATAAAAAACGGCACGGCAATTATCATACGCCAAGTTAAAGTTGTAAGCGCATCAACATTTTCTATTATTGCCAATTTTATTATAATGCCTTTAGTAGCAAAAAACGCTGCCCCTAACATTCCAAGCACATAACCAAGCCATAATTTTGACTCCCATAATTTTAACTGTATTGGCTTTTTTGAAATTTTGCTCATTATCATCTAACTAAATATATTTAACTATCAGACCTATATATAGCATTTAATCCTTGCCGATAGGTTGGATAAAGCAATTCTATATCTAAAACCTGTTTTATTGCGTTATTACAAACTCGTTTATTATCATTATAAAATGAGCGAGCCATTTTGCTCATATTGGCATCTTCAAATGCAATTTCTGGCGGTGGCTTTTGCCCCAATATTTTTGCTGCAAAACTAACTACATCTTGCGGGGGTGCTGGCTCATCATCGCTAAGGTTAAAAGTGCCGTTTAGGTTCTGCTGTGCGGCTAATATTGTGGTGCGGGCAATATCTTTTACATGAATGCGATTAAAAACCTGCCCCTGTTTTATAATGCGCTTAGCAGTGCCATTTTTTAATTTATCAAAACTTGAGCGCCCCTCTCCATAAATTCTTGGTCCATATATTCCTGCAAGGCGCAAAATTAATAAATGCAGATTGTTTTTTTTAGCAAAATCACGCCATAGATTTTCCACTTTTAAGCGCTCAATAGAGCGAAGATTTGTTGGCTGACATTTTGCGCTTTCATCAATTAAAGCACCATTTTGATTGCCATAGACCCCAACGGTTGAAAAATAACATATCCATTTAAGACCTTTAGCTTGGCTAATCTGTTGCTGGTAATGATTAAAAATCACGTCGCCCATTTCATTTGGAGGAATGGAAATAATTATATGGCTGGCTTGTTTGATTTCTTTGTCCAGTAAGTGATTATTATTTTCGCCATCAAAAATAATTGGCTTTATATTTTGCTCTAAAAGCCTGTTTGCACTTTCACTATTTCTAATAGTGCCAGTAATTTTTATATCTTTCGATAACTCATTTCTAATAAAATTAGCGCAGGCTAGCGAAGAATATCCCATACCAAAAAACAAAAACCGCATTAAGTAATTTCCCATTCTTTGGCTACTTGTAAATCTTGCTCATTGGGCAAAAAACGAGTTTTTTCTAATAAAAATTCTTGCTTTGCAACAAGCTGACTTAAAGCCCAAATCGCCATAGCACGAATAAGTGGTTGTTTGTCGCTTAAGTGCTGTTTTACTGCTTTAATCAGGTTTTTATCTTCACTATTACCAGCGGCAATTAATACGTTTCTTATAAAGCGAGAATGCCCTAGCCGCTTAATGGGCGAGCCAGAAAAAAATTTACGAAAAGTAGCATCATTAAGCGCTAATAATTCGCTTAAATTTGGAGCTGCAAGTTCTTTGCGTTCCTGCAATTTAATTTCACTAGTTACTTTTGCAAATTTATTCCAAGGACAAATAGCCAAACAATCATCACAGCCAAAAATTCTATTGCCCATAGGGGTTCTAAATTCTAATGGAATATGGCTTTTATGTTCATTATTATAATAGGCAAGGCATTTACTGGCATCTAGCACGAAAGGTTTAGGAAAAGCGTTGGTTGGGCAAATGGTTAGGCATTTTATGCAGGTGCCGCATTTTTGCGTTTCGGGTTTTGAATAGATAAGTTCGATATTAGTAAAAACTGCCCCTAAAAATAGCCAAGAGCCCGATTCACGTGAAACTAAAACCGAATGTTTGCCTTGCCAGCCAATACCAGCACCTTCAGCTAATGGTTTTTCCATAATGGGTGCAGTATCAACAAAAACTTTAACCTCTGCCCCATCTTTGTTTGCTAATAGAGCGGCTAATTCTTTTAGCCGCCCCTTTATAATATCATGATAATCACGATTTCTTGCATAGACAGAAATATTGCCCTTGCTCTTATATTTAAGTAATTCTAGCGGATTTTTTTTTGGAGTATAATTTAGCCCAAGCATAATTATTGATTTAACATCAGGCCAAAGTTCTTTCGGGTTTGCCCGTCTTTGTGGCCTATCTTCTAGCCAAGCCATATCGCCATGAAAACCATTTTTTAATGCGTGTTTTAGTTGAATATAATTCTCGGGTGAGAGCTCTGGCTTAACTATGCCAAATTGATCAAAGCCTAGTTTTTTTGCCCTTTGTTGTAATTTTAGAACTAATTTTTGTTTGTTTAATTCTTTCAAAAATCAAGATCCGCATAATGGCTTGAGGCTTTCATGCCAACATATTTATCGCTTAAAAGAGTGCGAAATGCTGGGCGTGATTTAATGGCACTATACCAATTTTTTATTTCATTGCCTTCTACCCAAGTGATATCCCCTAAATAATCAAGAATTGAAATATGTGAAGCTCAAGCAAAATCCGCAAGGCTTAAATCATTGCCGCCAAGCCAAGTTCTTGAGGCAAATAAATAGGTGAAATATTTTTCATGCTGCTTTAGGTTTAATTTTGCAGCACGAAGCACCGAAGGATCTGGCGCACCATGCCTTTGCTCACGTTTTCCTATTTTTTCTTCTAAAATATAGCGGGTGATTTCATCATTAAACCTACTCATTATCCAATCATAAAGCCGCCACATCTCAGCACGGTCTTTTGGCTCTTTTGGGATTAGCGAGTTATTTTGTGGTTGATAATTATCTTCAATATGGTGAATTATTGCCAAAGGGCCAATGAGGGGAGAAATTTTATCGTTGAGCAATATTGGAGCAAAAGCGCCAGCATCAATTTGCTCAAGATTATCGCTTCTCTTCCAATTACTAGCATCTTCTAGTTCAAGCTCTATTTTATATTCTGCAAATATTAGGCGAAGAAGCCTTGAGGAGGGGTCTAAGTGATGATGAAGAAGTTTTAGCATATTATTTAAGTCCGAAAGTTACAATATTAACCTATAGCCCTTAAAGCAAAATCAAGCTAGAAGCACGTTTAGATTTAAAAACTATTTTAAGGATATGGTGAACATGGAGCAAGGGATTTTTGTACCTTTAGTTTTGGGCATCTTAGAAGGGCTAACCGAATTTATACCAGTGTCCTCCACGGGTCATTTATTATTAGCTGGGTATTTTTTTGATATGAAACAACCAGCAAGTTTCATTGTGCTTATTCAATTAGGCGCAATTTTGGCAATCGTAACTATTTATTTTTCAAAATTATGGCAACTGATAAAAGATGCTCTAGCGGGCAAGAAGGGCGCATGGCTATTTGCGCTTAATGTGGCGCTTGCTTCAATTCCTGCGGCTATTGCTGGTGTTTTGGCGCATGATTTTATCCAACAGGTTATTTATGAAAGCGCAATGACTATTTCTATTATGTTAGTGGTTGGTGGGTTTATTTTGCTTTATGTTGATAGCTTAAAACTTAAAGTGCGCTATACTGATATTTATACCTATCCGTGGCACTTAAGCCTTATTATTGGATTATTTCAAATGTTAGCGCTTATTCCCGGTGTTTCTCGCTCTGGCGCAACAATAGTTGGCTCATTATTATTTGGTACAGATAAGCGCTCAGCAGCCGAATTTACCTTTTTCATTGCTTTGCCAATAATGGGCGGTGCATTTGCTTATGATTTCTATCTAAATCGTGATTTAATATTAAATGGCTCGCTTGGCATTGATATTGCCATTGGGTTTGTTGCGTCATTTATTGTTGGAGCAATAGTTGTTCGTTATTTGTTAGATTTTGTTTCTAAGCATGGATTTAAGTATTTTGCCTATTGGCGCATAGCTGTTGGTAGTTTGGCTATTATTTTCCTGTTAATGGGTAATTAAGAAAGCTCTTCTTAAGAATATTTGCAAAAATAACGATGTCAATAAGTATTGAGTGGAAATATTTTGTTTTGTGTCATTGCACTTATTGTTTTTCAGGCATATCTTAAGCTTAAGTGATTTGAACATTGCTTAAGATGGGTTTATCCGTTCCCGCCCAATTTTAATATTGAAAGTGAGGATTATTATGAATTTACGCGTTTCTGGAAAAAACATGGATATTGGCGAAGCTTTGCGTATAAGAGCGCAAGATTATTTTGACAGTGCTGTAACGAAATATGTTGATGGTGGCTATGATGGTCATCTAACTATTGAGCCAGAAGGGTCGGGATTTCGTGCCGATAGTGTAATTCATTTAGATAGCGGGGTCATATTACAAGCTAGTGCTAGCGAGAAAGACCCGACAAAAGCCTATGAAACTATGGCTTCTCACATTGAAAAGCGCCTGCGTCGTTATAAGCGTAAATTAAAGAACCATCGCCGCAATGCACGTCAAGATGAGATGAGCATAGCGCAATCTTATATTTTGGCATCTCCCGAGCTTCATGAAGAGGTAGAGGAAAATTTCTCTCCGCCAATCATTGCCGAAAACACCTCAAATCTAACAACAATGACAGTTGGGGAAGCGGCTATGGAGCTAGATTTAGCACAATCTGATGTAATTGTGTTCAAACATGCTGGACATGGCGGTATAAATGTGGTTTATCGCCGCGCTGATGGTAATTATGGTTGGGTTGATCCAGCAATTTCATAATTATTGATCAGCAATTAGTCGTAACATATAAAGGTTCTTTTAATGGAACTAGTTGATATCCTGCCTGAGGGGTCTATTATTTC
>JAJRPR010000184.1 GCA_024280655.1 Alphaproteobacteria bacterium
AATTTCAGGTTTTGTTGGCTCGCACGTGGCGCTACAGCTTCTTAAAGAAGGTTATAGAGTGCGTGGTAGCGTTAGGAATCTTGAAAAATCTGAAAAAGTGCGCCAGACATTAAAGGTTCATGGGGCGGACATTAGCCAACTTGAATTTGCAGCGCTTGACCTGAATGAAGATGAGGGCTGGCAAGAGGCAATGCAAGATGTGCGCTATTTACAGCATGTTGCCTCGCCATTTGTTACTACTATGCCCGATGATAAGATGGAATTAATCCACCCTGCCGTCAAGGGAACAAGCCGAGCGATCGATGCGGCACTAAAAGCCAAAGTTGAACGTGTTATTCTCACATCTTCAATGGCGGCAATATCTTATGGGCATGGCAAGGATCATAATGCGCCTTTTAATGAAAATGATTGGACGAATATTAACTCATCTGAGGTTAATGCATACACAGAATCTAAAACCCTAGCTGAAAAAAAGGCATGGGAAATAATGGAGAATGCTGGTCGGCGCAATGATTTATCTGTCATAAATCCATCGCTAATTTTTGGCCCATTACTCGATGATGATGCTGGCACGTCTGGGGCGTTGATTTTACGTCTATTAAATGGCTCAGTTCCTGCAACCCCTCGTTTTTATTTCCCAATAATTGACGTGCGAGATGTCGCCACAATGCACTTAAAAG
The DNA here is from genome assembly GCA_024280655.1 of Alphaproteobacteria bacterium. Taxonomy (GTDB): domain Bacteria; phylum Pseudomonadota; class Alphaproteobacteria; order Rhizobiales; family Devosiaceae; genus S141-66. Next base: position 681 of record JAJRPR010000184.1, read on the forward strand.
CAATGACCAAGCAACAAGCAGGGGGAAAGCGATGTATTACTGCAAGTGATGGATTGTGGTTTAAGGAACTATCTGACGCAATGAAAACCGCCCTGCCGCAATATGCAAAAAAACTACCAAAATTCTCTATGCCAGATTGGGGAGTGCGGCTTTATTCACTATTTGATAAAGACGTGCGAGGAAATCTTGGCGCTTTGGGGGTAAAGCATGAGCTTGATAATGCTTTGGGCAGGGCTTTGATGGGGCGTGAATTTATTAGTGCTGATGAGGCAGTTATTGCTATGGCTAATAGCTTGGTTGAGTGGGGATTGATTGCTCGCTGATAACTATATGCTAAAAAATCTGCTGTTCACTGTGATGAGAAAAATTAAAAAATTTCTCCCTTTATTTGAGTAAGATTTTTCTGTTTGAAACTAGTATCATAGTGATTATAAAATGAACGTTCTAAAAGAAATTTAAACAAGGATAATATATGCATATACCACGTGAAGAACTTAGGCAGGAAATGCTATCGACACCACAATTTGTTCGATTCACTTTCCCTTATCAGGACGGAGATAAAAAACATCCTACGCTTATTGTCAAAGCGAATTCCTTGCTTTTGAAATACATAATTCAGGGCGTCCCGTTGATAATGACATTTTTCACTACTTCTGATGGGCAGTGCGTTTATGCACTATATATTGAAGACGATCCAGCCAATGGCGTTTTTCTACACTCGATCGTTGTAAATGACGATGAGGTGGCAGCAATAAATGACCTTAAAAACCATAATAATTGCACAGTCTATCTTTTCAATGAAACCTGCACTAACTGCGCTTGGGCTTCTGTAACTATTAAGATAAGCAAGCAAGCTCTGGCACTTGTCAATAATTCGCCCCGTAGTGTTACTAATACATCTTTGTATTCCGCTGAAATTTCTACGATTCTAAATCAAATTGGAAGCGGCTCTACTCAGGATGTTAGTCAATCGAATGTTTCAATCATCACGGACTGGCATTCGCTTAACAGCCACTTTATTCTCAATGGTACGGATACAGCCGCCCTAAACCTTCTTACTGACAACGAGGGTAGGCATCAGGAACAAATTGCTCATGTATTATTAGGCAATTTATCTCCTAAGGGAGCTTTTCTAAATACCATGTTGCATGAGCCTAGCGGAAGCAAGGAATTCATGGATATAGTGCTTACATATAAAAATGGAACAATCCTTCTAGAATCTAACTCATTGAGCATATTCGAACAACGTGTAAGTTTACCACCTAGAACAAAGCTCGCAAAAAATACCAAAAAATCAGTGAAAAAGGCAATTAAGCAGCTGAAGGGTGCAGCAAGAACACTTCGAGATAATGTTAAGATATTTGATGATCACGGCAAGACTATCGAACTTGAGAGCAATCAACTTATTCACGCAGTGATCTTGGTGCCAGATCTTGCACTGCTGGCAAATGACTCAAAGGAATGGTTTACTGATATCGTATCATTCAAAGAGAAAACAGGAGGGCTTTTGCACATGCTTGATACAGTGCAGTTGTTTAGGGCTGCCCAAGCAGCAGAAATGATTGCCAAAGCTAGCACGAGAAGCACTCCAATGATGGCATTGGATTATTATCTGATAAAACGAGCAGAAATAGCTTCCAAGTATGACTCTATCAACTTTGATATGATTGCATTGACTAGCAGGGCATCCAATATATTGTAACATTATAAAGAGCACTGATGTATAGTAGTTTGATATTACAAATGGATTGTGTATCATATCCCTTCGTCATCATCGAACTTGATCCGATAATCCAAACATAACTGGAAGGTTGCATGGATCCTAGTGTCAAGCACTAGGATGACGAGGAAACGATGGTTGTGATATAGCTTGGTAGCGCAGCAAATGGATACCGTTTTTCAACGGTATGACACCGAGATTTATCCACCTCTTACCTACAACTCCTGCGCAATAATAGACAAAAAATCCTCGCCATATCGCTGTAACTTCATATCACCAACCCCATAAATATTGCTCATTTCGTCTAATGTTTTTGGTAATTTCACTGCCATGTCAATTAGTGATTTGTCGCTAAATATTACGAAGGCTGGTTTGCTTTTTTCTCGTGCTAGGGTTAGTCGGTGGGCTTTTAGTGCGGTTAGGACTTTTTCGTTGCAATCTTTATTCTCTATCAAATCTTGTTTTTTGCTTTTTCTTCTTAGTGATTTTTGTTTAGCCTGAATAGTTTCCTCACGTAATTGCACCTTTTGTTGCCCCCGCATAACCTGCCAGCCCTCTTCGCTCACCACCCAACGATTAAACCTACTTGCATCAATGTTCACCAAACCAAGCGCTAATAACTGGCGAAAAATTGATTTCCATTGATGGGCAGAAATATCTTTACCTATACCAAAGGTTGAGAGATTATGATGGTTGTGTTTTATGCTCATTTCATTTTCTTGCCCCAGCAAAACACTAACTAATTGCTCAAGACCAAAAAGCTGTTTTGTTCTGATAATGGTTGAAAGGGCTTTTTGGGCGTTGATTGTGCCATCATAGATTTTGATTTCACCTTTGCATAAATCACAATTTCCGCACGGCTCACTATCCTCACCAAAATAGGCAAGCAGCGCCACTTTACGGCAAAACGGAGCTTCGCAAAGCGCTACCAAATAGCTTAGTTTTTTATGTTCAATTTGCTTTTGCTCTATTGATGCATCGCCTTCTTCTATCCAACGTCTATATTGATAAATTTCGCTCAAGCCATAAAGAGTATAAATAAAGGCTGGTAAATTATCTCGCCCTGCACGCCCTATTTCTTGATAATAGTTGTCGATATTTTTGGGCAAATCCATATGAAAAACAAAGCGCACATCGGGCTTGTCTATGCCCATGCCAAAGGCAATAGTTGCGACAATGATTATTGCATCTTCAATTAGGAAAATATCTTGATTCTTATCACGTTGCTCTTTGCTTAATCCTGCATGATAGGCATGAGCCTTAATGTCATTTTCATTAAGAAACTGAGTAATTTGTTCAACTTTTTTGCGTGATTGACAATAAATAATTCCAGATTGATCTTGATGATTATCAAGAAATGTTAGCAGTTGGTTTTTGCCATTATTACGAACCGCCATTGAGATTTTTAAGTTTGGGCGATCAAAACCATGCAAAAATATTTCTGGCGGCTTGCGAAATAATTTTTCAACAATATCTTGCCTTGTTTGCTCGTCTGCGGTGGCAGTAAAAGCAAGAATTTGCACTCCTCCTAACCTATCGCATATTTTGCCTATTTCTTGATATTCAGGGCGAAAATCATGTCCCCATTGCGAAATACAATGCGCCTCATCTACTGCCACTATTTTAACATTGGCTTGCAGTAAAAACTCAATCGTGCTGGCAAGCCTAAGTCGCTCAGGCGAAATATATAATAGGCTTAAATCACCATTAATCGCTTTTTCAATCGTATGTTGATTATCTTGTTCTGAATAAGAAGAATTTATACTTGCCGCTTTAACGCCATTTGCACGCAACTGAAATATTTGATCTCGCATTAAAGCGATAAGCGGCGAAATTACAACGGTTAAACCGCTCTGCATTAGGGCGGGTAATTGAAAGCATAAAGATTTACCGCCCCCCGTTGGCATGATGGCAAGCACGTCTTGCCCCTTTATTGCGGCATTTATGATTTCCTCTTGCCCTATGCGAAAACTATCAAAACCAAAAATGCTTGATAATATGTGTTTTATTTTTTCATTATTATCCATATCACCTAACCCTAAAAATCTGGCTGACCGCCAATTTTGGCAGCAATGGTTGCCCCCTGTTTATTTGCTTTAATCAGGCAATTTTGGGGCGAGCTATCGCTTTTTAGTGCTGCAATAAATCCAGCTAAAAAACCATCTCCTGCACCACTAGAATCAATCACTCTTATTTTTCCAGCTGCTTCATCAGCAATTATGCCATGTTGTTTTGTACCAATAACTGCACCCTTTTCAGCTCGCTTAATTATGATAAATTCAAAATAATCGCCCAATATTTCAATCTGCTTTTTAAGGTTGTTTGTGCCGCTTAAAATTTCTGCTTCTTCTTCATTAGGAAAGAAAAATCTTGCGCCCTTTGTCCAAGCCAAGAACTTTTCAATTCCTACTTGTTTGATAAATGAGCTTGACGCTGGGTCGATTGAAAATGGGATATTTAGGGTTTTGGCTTGTCTGATTAAATCAAGCGCAACTTTTCGTGGTGAGGGCTCAAAAAACGCATAGCCTGAAATTTGTAACAGTCCAATTTTGTTAAAAATATCGCTTGGAATTTCTTTAAGTGATAATCTGGTATTTGCGGCTCTATCAGTAAAAAAACTACGCTCGCCATCTTTATAATCAACTAAGGTAACTAAATGCCCTGTTGGGTTTTTTTCATCAGATTGTAAAATTGGTTCAATATTATGCGCTAAAAACCGATTTTTATAATGGGTAAAATCGCTCGCCCCAACCCGAGCAATAAATTTTACTTTTACGTCATTTTTACTAAGCCACATCGCTTGATTTGCGCCCGAGCCGCCCTCAAGCGCCCGGATTTTTGCCCTAACATCAGAGCCACGAGCCATTTCCCCCTCAGGCAATATAATCGTATCACGCATTACATCACCAAGCACTAAAATTGGGTCAGTAATTTTGGGCAGTCTAATCATTATTATTCTCTTGCAAGGCAGCAGCAATTTTTGCTGCAACTTTTGCATTATTTTTCACCAGCGCAATATTTGCAATCAGTGATTTCCCCTCACTCATTTCAAAAATGCTTTTGAGCAAAAACGGGGTTAAATGTTTACGCTCAATTCCAAGCGCACCAGCTTTTTTAATTGCTTGAGAAATATAATTATCAATTTCTGATTTCTTCATTTCATATTGTTTTGGAATAGGATTAGCAATTAATACGCCACCCATATTTAGTTGCCATTGTAGTTTTAGCATTTTTGCAATTTGCTGCTCATTATCAAAATTATGATCAACAAAAAACCCGCTTTTACGTAAATAAAAGGCAGGGAAATCTTTTGTTTTATAACCAATAACTGGCACGCCATTTGTTTCTAAAACTTCTAAAGTTTTGGCAATATCTAAAATGGATTTTGCCCCTGCGCACACAACACCAACTTTTGTTGAACTAAGCTCGTTTAGATCAGCAGAAATATCAAAGCTCTCGCTCGCCCCTTTATGAACTCCGCCAATACCACCAGTTGCAAAAATCTTAATCCCTGCCATTTGCGCAATAATCATGGTGGTGGCAACGGTTGTGCCTGCCACTTGTTTTGATGAAATAATCGCCGCCATATCACGGCGTGAGGCTTTTAATGCTTTATGCCCATCTTTAGCCAAATGCTCTAATTCAGCACCATCTAAACCAGCGCACATCTTGCCGTCCATAAGAGCAATAGTTGCAGGTATTGCGCCATTATCTCTGACCACCTGCTCAACCTGTTGTGCCATTTCAAGGTTCTGCGGATAGGGCATTCCGTGCGTGATGATGGTAGATTCTAGCGCAACAACGGCTTTGCCCTGTTTAAGAGCTACATTAACTTCATCAGTTATTTTCAAATATTTACTTATCATAATTTTACTTTTTTCAATTTTTAACTTATGGCATAGTTCACAGTTATTACCATAAAACTAGCTGAGCTTTAAAGCATTATCAAATAAAAAAAGGCGCTTAAAATAAGCGCCTTTATATTAGTTTTCAATATTTATATATTGCTATTAAAACTCAGCCCACTCGTCATCAACCTTAAGTGCCGTATTGCCCTTTGAAAGATAGGTCTTAGCCGCTTGGGTGACTTTTTGCTTAAGCGCTTTAATGCCTTTGGCTGGTGGCGCTTTTGCTTCATCACCTGATAGCTTAAACACCTCAACAATTTGATCAAGCTCATTGGCTTGCGCTTCTGTTTGCTCAATGGCGGCGTTGGTTTCTTCAACTAGTGCTGCATTATGTTGCGTCATTTCGTCCATTTGACGAACCGCTCCATTTACCTCTTCAATTGAGCCAGCTTGCTCACGGCTTTCTTTTGCAATG
>JAJRPR010000185.1 GCA_024280655.1 Alphaproteobacteria bacterium
CGAAGAGATAGAAATGCTAAGCGAGAATAATATTAATTTTCAAATTATTCCTGGTATCACGTCAGCTCTTGGAGCGTCGGCTTATGGGGGCATTCCGCTTACGCATCGAGACCATGCGCAATCTTGTGTTTTTATAACGGCACATGGGAAAGATGGCTCGCTTGAGCTTGATTGGAAAAATTTAATCGCTCCAGCGCAGACAGTTGTGATTTATATGGGGCTAGCTAATTTAGAAAGAATAGGTAAAAAACTCATCGCTCATGGCGCGAATGAGAATGTCCCAGTTGCTTTGATTGAGAAAGCTACTCAGCCAGAGCAAAGGATAATTATTGGTACGCTTAGTACGATATATGCAAAAGCAAATGACGCTAAAATTAAAGGGCCAGCAATAATTATAATCGGCGATGTTGTGAAATTACATTCGCAATTAAAATGGAATAGCGAGAAGAAACGCAAGGAGCATAAAATGAGCCTGCAGGCGCAAAAAACTTTATAGGTTTTATTTTTGCGAAATATCCAAAGCTCTCTCTTTTATAGTATTTTCTAAATTCAATTATGCTAATTGAATTACGCTGGCTTCGCCGCACGCCGCACTCGCTGTCGCTTCGTGCGGTGATAGTATTTAGCATTGAAATGCTAAATACTATACTAGCATATTTTGCGCCTATTTGCATTTTACCTCATTTTGGCTAAGATGAGCGTTGGGGTGGAAGATAATGAAGAAATTCTTGAAAATTTCAATGTGGGCAGTTTTAGCACTTCTTATTGTGGTGCTTATTGTTGCTTTGTTTAATTATCAACGCATTGTTCGGCTTTATAATGTAAATAACTTGTTTTCTGAAGAGAAAATTGTGAATAATTTCTCATCTATGGATAAGATGTTCTTGGTGAAGGATTTGCTAAGAAGTGGCGATGTATATCAATGGCAAACACAGATTGCCGAATTGCCGTCTGCATTTACGTTTGTGGGTTATCAAGTTAACATTGAGGAATATTTGGCTCAGACCAGCACAACCTCTCTTCTTGTGCTTAGCGATAGCAGAATAGTATTTGAAGATTATTACTTAGGTACAAAAATTGATGACAAACGTATTTCTTGGTCGGTGGCTAAGTCATTTCTTTCAGCTTTATTTGGCAGTGCAGTTTTTGAGGGTAAAATTGTCTCGCTTGAAGATGCGGTTACAAAATATGTGCCAGAATTAGAGCAATCAGCTTATAATGGAGTGAAAATAATTGACGTGCTTCATATGGCAAGTGGGGTTGAATTTGATGAAGATTATCTCGATTTTGATAGTGATATAAATCGTATGGGTCGGGTATTAGCGCTTGGTGGTTCGATGGATGAGTTTGCCGCTTCGATTACTACTAGAACAAGGATTGCTGGTATTGCTAGGCAATATGTATCAATAGATACGCATGTTTTATCTATGGTGCTTCGGGCGGCTACTGGTAAGTCATTAAGTCAATATTTTGAAGAAAAATTATGGGCAAAACTTGGGGCAGGGGCTAATGCCTATTATGTAACCGACGGACATGGAGTGGCTTTTGCGCTTGGTGGGCTAAATATGCGTACAAGAGATTATGCACTATTTGGGCAATTATTTTTGCAAAATGGAAAATGGGAGAATGAGCAAATTATCCCTAATGAATGGACAAATACATCTATTTTACCAAGCGCCCCAAGATCAATTTATAAAAATGATAGGTTTGGTTATGGTTATCAATGGTGGATACCAATAAATTCTGATGAAGAATTTTATGCTATTGGGATTTATGGGCAATATCTCTATATTAATCGTAAATTAGGCGTGGTGATTGTTAAAACTTCTGCCGATAGGGATTTCAAAAATGATGGTGAAGGTGGCAATCTGATTGAGCAAAAAACCATTGAGATGTTTAGAACTATCACTCAAGATGTAGCAAAAGACTAGTTTATACACAGGGGGGGCTTTAAAATAGAATGTTTCTGGTTAATATTATATAGCTTACCAAAATGTGAGTATTATTGCATAACAGGGTAAGCGTTTTAACTTAAAGTTGGGGAATATTATGAGTGATAAATATCTTGAATATATGGACGGCGTTAAAAAATATGCACCAAGTGCTGATGAAGCTGTTGTGAAGAAAATTGTTGGTTATTTAGGCATTGCATTACGAAGCCGTGATGCGTCATTAGTTTCTTGTTCTGATGATAGTGAATTAGAGCGTGTGCGCTCTGGCTTTGCTGCTAAAAAGCTTGGTCTATCAGAAGCTGATGCAGATGCAGGTGTGCAAGCAGTTTGTGAAACAATGAAGGCGGATCGTCAAAAAAACCGAGTAACATTTTATTATTTGCTAGCTGAGAATACAGGTACACTTTCTAAGCTAGCTTAAGTATTTGCAAAGCTTGCGTAATTTAATATTATTCATTTGACTTTGAAGGGCAACCATTGGTTGCCCTTTTAGTTGTGTAAAATTCATTGGCACTAATTAATAGATACTGACCCTAAAAGTGCGATTGATCTTATTTAATCTTCATCATCGGCATTTGGATCAATAGGTAATTTATGGGCTATTCCTTGATGGCATTCAATACAGGTTTCTTTGCCCGTTTTTATTGCTTCTTGCATTTTTTCTGATGCTCGACGTCCTTGTTTGGTAAAATCCATAGAATCGTAGGAATGACAATTTCTACATTCCTGAGAATCGTTTTTTTTCATACTTTCCCAGACACGAGTTGCCATCTCAAACCTCTTGGCTTCAAATTTTTCTGGCGTATCAATAGTTCCAAGTATCGTATGATAAATCTCTTTACTTGCTTGAATTTTCCTGATTAATTTCGCTGTCCATTCTGTTGGCACATGGCAATCGGAGCATATCGCTCTAACACCTGATGCATTAGAATAATGGGTAGATTTTTTATATTCTTCATAGACTGTATCTTCCATTTCATGACACGAAATACAAAATTCTTCGGTGTTGGTATATTCCATATAAGTGTTGAAACCGCCCAAAAAAATTATTCCGGCAATGCCACCAATGATGAAAATTGCACCCCATGCAATGGAGGCTGGACGCCAAAACCAATTCCAAACTTTCTTAATCATAATGCCCTCTTAAATTCTTAAAAAAAGAAGCTGCGCCAAGAGTTTTGGCGCAACTAGGGGGAGGAGAGATTATTTCTCAGTTGGCAATGTTGAAATATGTGCCATTAAATCAAGGGTGATTTGATAATCTAAAGCCCTTAAAGCTGTCATTTGTTCAGCTGGTTGCCCATTTAAGATTTTATGCAATACTTCCCAAGGGTTGCCCATTTGTTTAGATAGGGTCTTATCCATATCTTTTGGTAAAGTACCGTCCACAGCGTGGCATTGCGCACAAAGCGTATTGAAATATTGCTCACCTCTTGCCGCATCACCAGATTTTAGCGACTTGTCTTCATAATTTATATATTGCGACATATCAACCTGCCCTTCTGAAACGAACAAAGCTAAATCATTAAAATCAGCCTCGTCCATTTTACCATCAAAAAGGTGGGTATCATCTTTCATGATTGCAATAATTGCTGCTAAATCAGCACCCATCATGCCATCAATTCCTATAATGCCTGTTAGGTAAGACTTCGAGCTACCATAGGCGCCGTCTACTCCTTTATAGTCCCAACCATGACAAGATTTGCAACGCCAAGTGACGTCATCTTTTTTCTTAGTATTGCTTTCTGGCCAAGCGGGGTGCGTTACATCTGGCTTATCTGCCTTTATTACTGCAAACCATTTGTCATATAGTTGTGCGCCTCTAATAATAGATCCTTCGTCTTGCGCTTGAGCTGCAAGCGGAAAAGTGAGGATTGCAAAAGCAAAAACCATACAACTCGAGAACACAATTTTAAGTAAATTACTCATTATTACTCTCCTTTAGCGATGTTGTGATAGTTTTGTTTAGAACATATTTGCAATTACCGCATTGATTTCGATCAACTGAAATGAGAATAAGCGGTTTATTTGCAGTTTCTTGTTGTTGCTTTTAAGTAACCTTTATAAGCAATGTTAGAGTTAGGCGCTAAAAGCGGTTAATTGGCACAATGTTGTCAAATGATTGCCGCAAGCGCTAAATTGTGGCGAAAGAGGCACAAAGATTTCATCAAAACTCCTAAAAATCATCGCATGATTACCTTTTTAGGCTGTTTATATTTTCCTACAGGTCAGATAGCGGCGTTGTGTTGCTAATCTGAGATCCTGAAAATGAGGAAAAACAATGAGAAAACTATTATTACCCGCAATTATGGTTGTAGCTTTTACCGCTCCAGCTTTTGCTCAAGTAAACACCGAAACTATGGCGGAGCCATATCCTGGACTTGAAGGTTTGGATTGCATTGCCTTGGTTGAAAAATTGGACACAACTTTAACAGAAGTTGAAATATCTGAAGAGTTAAAAGTTCAAATCCTAGAGCTACGTGAAAAAGGTATCTCGGATAAAACCACTGGAGACGAAGAAGCTTGCGTTACCTCCCTAGGCGCAGCATTCCAGCTGCTTGTTCCTGTTAAGGAATAAAAAAGTTGGGAGTGGGGCGCATAGACGTATGCCCCCACGAATAATGAGTAATGAGGATCAAATAAACCTCATTTCCTTAAAAGGACAATGTTTGTTAAATGCAGCAAATAACCTCTAAAAATTGATTTAAGTTTTTAGCCCGTTATGACTATCTATTCATACTATTCATAAATCGATGATCGGCTATTGGGTGGGCTCGTTGCTGGCAATTTGTGCGTGGGCATATACGACAACCAACACCGATAGGAACGATTTTTGCGGTTTTTCCTAATTCTATCCCATCAGAATAAATCATTGCTTTAGCGTGCATAATATTACAACCCAAGCCAATAGAAAAATGCCTGAGTGGGGCATTATGGTGATATTCACCTTTTTCAAAACTTTTGGCGATGCAAAAATATTTTTCTTTATCTGGCATTTCGCTTATTTGGATATTAGTTCTTGATGGCTGTAAAAATGCTGCATAAACATTCCAGCGAGGGCAA
>JAJRPR010000186.1 GCA_024280655.1 Alphaproteobacteria bacterium
ACTGGCTCGAAGAGGGCGAAAGCGCCATTCTTTTGGCTGCTAATGGGGTCTTTTCTTATAAGGGCTCGGGTTATGTTCGTGGCGGTGTGTTTGATAGAATTCATCTTATTCAGGGTGACATATCGGTACGTTTTCACGATAAAGCGCAAAAAAGATTGGGTGAAATTGCAGCAAGTGGTGCGCCTGAATTTAGTGAATTAGATATCTTCAAAATCCCTAGTGATGTTGGCTTTGATCCGACAAAACCATTTCGTATTCAGCTTCTTACAAATCGTGCCGTTGGAGCGATTGAAAAATTATTTATCACCTATGATTTGGGTTATAATTTACCTGAGCGATATCTTACAAAAGTACAAAGTGAGATTTCACAAATAGCAGTTTTAGAAGATGATGCGGCTCGCTCGGAACTTTGGAAACGTATCTGGCTTAATAAAAAAGTTGAAATAGCACTGCTTTTATCAATGATACTCATTCTTACGGGTGTGTTTTTCTTCCAAAAACAAGCAACAAAAAACCAGCGAGCTTTTTACTGGTTTCGTATGAGTTTCTTAGTTGTAACTTTGGTATTTCTTGGCTGGATGATGAACGCCCAGCTTTCGGTAGTTAATCTAATGGCACTTGCTGCTTCACTAAGTGAGGGCTTTTCTTGGGGTGCATTTTTAATGGATCCGATGATTTTCATTCTTTGGGTTTCTGTTGCGGTTTCTTTGTTATTTTGGGGTCGTGGTGCATATTACGGCTGGTTATGCCCATTTGGTGCATTGCAAGAAATTACTAACCAAATTGCAAGATTTTTCAAAGTGCCACAATGGACATTGCCATGGGGTCTACATGAACGACTTTGGCCGCTTAAATATATGATATTTTTAGCTCTGTTTGGTCTTTCATTAGCTTCAATGGGCTTAGCTGAAACCTATGCAGAAATTGAACCTTTCAAAACTGCTATCATTCTAAAATTCGCTAGAGCATGGCCCTTTATATTATTTGTAACAGTGCTTCTTGGTATCGGCTTATTCATTGAAAGATTTTATTGCCGTTATCTATGTCCGCTAGGGGCGGCACTGGCCATTCCTGCTCGTATTCGCATGTTTGACTGGCTTAAACGCTATAAAGAATGCGGAAGCCCCTGCCAAATATGTGCCAATGAGTGTTTTGTGCAAGCAATTCATCCTACTGGCGAAATAAATCCAAATGAGTGTTTGTCCTGTTTGCACTGCCAAGTGCTTTATCAGGATGACGCGAAATGCCCTGTCCAGATTAAATTACGCAAAGGACGGGAAAAACTGGCTAGAAGTACTGCGCAATCCGCTAGTGCTTTGGCTCAGCATAATAAACTACCAAACCATCAACCGCCAAAAAAGGAGAACTAATATGTCGGATGATATTAAAGAAAAGAAAGGCCTCTCAAGAAGAGAGTTGCTTACAAGAACTGGTACGGGCGCTGTTTTAGCTGGCTCGCTTGCCGCAGCTGGTGGAGCAACTATGCTTGCAACACCTGCACAAGCTGCTGGTAAAAATGAGCTTAAACCGGGTGAACTTGATGAATATTATGGTTTTTGGTCATCAGGCCAAGCTGGTGAAATGCGCATTTTGGGCGTGCCTTCAATGCGTGAACTTATGCGTGTTCCTGTGTTTAACCGTTGTTCGGCAACTGGCTGGGGGCAGACTAATGAATCTATAAAAATCATGACTGAAAATCTGTTGCCAGAAACCAAAAAAATGCTGGCATCTCAAGGAAAGACAAATTACGATAATGGTGATCTTCATCACCCGCATATGTCTTTTACTGATGGCACTTATGATGGTCGTTATATTTTTGTGAACGACAAAGCCAATACTCGTGTTGCGCGTATTCGGGTTGATATCATGAAATGCGATAAGATGATTGAAGTTCCAAATGCTTACGCTATTCATGGTCTTCGACCGCAAAAATTCCCACGTACTGGTTATGTATTTTGTAATGGCGAACATGAAGCACCGCTTATTAATGATGGTCGTGATCTTGATAATCCTTCAGCTTATGTTTCTATTTTTACAGCCATTGATGGTGACAGCATGGAAGTTAAGTGGCAGCTACAAGTAAGCGGCAACTTAGATAATGTTGATGCTGATTATCAGGGCAAATATGCTTTTGCTTCAAGCTATAACTCAGAAATGGGTATGAATTTGGCTGATATGATGGGCAATGAAATGGATCATTGTGTTATTTTTGACATTAAGGCAATTGAAGCTGGTGTTGCAGCTGGTGATTTCCAAGAGCTAAATGGTGTGCCTGTATTGGATGGACGGAAGGGTTCTAAATATACCCGTTATGTGCCAATTCCAAACTCACCGCACGGTGTAAACGCATCACCTGATGGCAAGTATATCATGATAAATGGTAAACTTTCACCAACTGTTTCAGTGATTGATGTTAGTAAAGTTGATGCTTTATTCTCATCTGATGTTGATGCACGTTCAGTAATTGTTGCTGAACCAGAATTAGGTCTTGGTCCTCTTCATACTGCCTTTGATGGACAGGGAAATTGTTTCACAACCTTGTTCCTTGATAGCCAAGTTGCTAAATGGAATGTTGATAAGGCTATTAAAGCCTATGCTGGTGAAGATGTTGACCCGATTATTGCAAAGGTCGATGTGCATTATCAACCGGGGCATAACTCAACTTCTATGGGTGAAACCAATGAAGCCGATGGTAAGTGGTTAGTATCGATGAATAAGTTCTCAAAAGATCGTTTCATCAATGTTGGGCCATTAAAACCTGAAAATGAGCAGCTTATTGATATTACAGATAATAAGTTTGAAGTGGTTCATGATGGTTCTACTTTTGCTGAGCCGCACGATAGTATTATTGTGCATCGCTCAAAAGTGAATCCTAGCATTGCTTATAAGAGAGATGATCCGACTTTTGCTGATGCTGTGGCACAAGCAGAGGCTGATGGTGTTGATCTTGAAGATGCAGCGGACGTCATTCGTGATGGCAATAAGGTTCGTATCTATATGACATCAGTTGCTCCAACTTTCTCACTAGAGCAATTCACTGTTAAACAGGGCGATGAAGTAACCGTTTATGTTACCAATATGGATGATGTAGATGATCTTACTCATGGCTTTTGTATGGTGAACTTTGGTGTTGCTATGGAAATTGGACCACACGCAACGGCATCTGTTACTTTTGTTGCAGATCGCCCTGGTGTGCATTGGTTCTATTGCCAATGGTTCTGTCATGCACTGCACCTTGAAATGCGTGGGCGCATGCTTGTAGAGCCTGCTTAAGAAGCGTATTGAGTTCAACCAGCACAAGAATAGAGTTGGTTGAACCTGCTTAGGGTTTAAGAAAAAGAGTTTGGCAATGTTGTTTAGAGTTTTCATTTTAGTTATTTTGTTAGCTTTTGCTCCTTTAGCAAAAGCGGCACAATATTCTATCCTCCCCGAAAACGGAGCGCTTGCCACAGCTCTTAAAAATGCTAAGTCGGGGGATATCCTCCGGCTTAGCACTGGTACTTATAAGGGTAATTTTATCATTGATGTTTCTGTTACGATTGAGGGAGATGGCAATGCTAAGATTATTGGTAATGGAATTGGATCACCCATAATTGTAACTGCCCCAAATGTAACCATTAGAGGTTTAGAAATCTCTGGTTCTGGCTCAAGTCATGAAACAATAGATTCTGGGGTGCGCCTGCTTAAGGGTGCAGACAATGCCTTAGTTGAAAATAACAAATTTATTGGCAATTTGGTTGGTGTAAATATTCATGGCGCAAAAGACGCTGTTGTTAGGCGCAATATTATTATAGGTCGTGAAGATAAGCGTATGAATGATCGTGGTAATGGTATTTATATTTGGAATGCCTTAAATGCAAAAGTTATTGAAAATGACGTGCAATATGGGCGTGATGGAATTTTTGTTACCACTTCAAAGAAAAATGAATATCGGGGTAATCGCTTTAGAGAT
>JAJRPR010000001.1 GCA_024280655.1 Alphaproteobacteria bacterium
CGGCTTAAGCCCAATCATGGCATTGAACAAAAACCTAAACAAAGAAAGGAATAAAATAGTTGCAAATCAACAAAATTTAAACAAAAATATCAACCTAAGACTCTACGCATAAAGTGGAACTAACTTGGGGGCAAGGGCAACACGACCAGCCCATTTATAGGGACCGGTACCGATGGGCTCACGGCCAAAGCCTTCCTTACCGACACTCTCGTAGTAAGCCTGCGGATAGATATTGCCCATTGCTGTCGCCATGCGCGCCAGCAAGGCCGGGTCGGGGTTCTTGGTAGTGACACGGACGATCTTGTCATCGATGGCCACTACACTTGCAATCGTGCCCGACGCCGCAAACGGCTCGGTGCCTTCGCCGTATGTATTGTTGATCGAGAACGCCACGTCTTGGGTAGTCATCGTGGTACCATCATGGAACTTCACACCTTCACGGATGGTAAAATCCCATTCGGTTGGCGTTACCTGCACCCAAGATGCCGCCAGACCGGGCACAAGTTCTGCCCCGCTGCCGTCGGGATTGGACAGAAAGTCACGCCATATCAACCTATCGTAGAGCGAATAAATGACGCGCGCACCAAAATTGTTGGTCGCTGTCGGACCGTGCACCGCCCAGGTTCCCGGCATTGCGATTTTGAGGTTGGTGCGACCGTCCTGTTCGGCCAGAGCTGCGCTCGACCCTAGCGAAACCGTAAGTGCAGCGGCAACCATTATGGCTTTGGCTGTCCCTAGGACACCATTAGTGTGATATTTTCTCTTATTATGTAAGAGCGTCGAAAATGTTAGCATTTCTTTCTCCCATTAATTAAGTTATTACGACATGCATGAATATTTTATTCTGGCATACATGAGTATTCCAGATTGCATGAAACAAACGTCAGAGTAGTCAGAAAAGTTTGTAATACTAAAGCGCAAAGCGTATTGCTGCTTGCACACCAGCCTCCCTTCCGATGTCCAACTGGTAAAGCTTGGCTACTATGAATATCAAAGTCCAATACCTTTATCGGTGTTAGTCATGCAATAATTGCATTACACTATCTGCATATTTGGATAGAGTGTTGCTTGATTATACACGCAATGCAAACGGCTATATGGCTTTTTGGTGTACCTGAGCGTTAAACGAAAATGCTCTAGATGGCATTGAGAAAGATGGATCACGCCTGAAAAATACTTGTAATATTCGATGTTGGCTAGGTATTATGCAGCATTGTCATGATTGGATTCTTGGAGTGTCTCAGCAAGCAGCTTCTCTTGTTCTTGTAAAACTTCCCAGAACTTAATTACTCGCGGTTCATGATAATTCAGGCTACGGAAAATCTTGATATCCACGAGAATATCATCCTCAGGTTCTGCTGCCCGTACAAGTTTACCTGTCTCAAGTTCGCTCAACACCATCGTGCGGGGTAGCCACGCCATACCGAACCCCTCAATCGCCATCGCTTTTAAGGTCGTAGCGATTGAGGTTTGATAAACCGATTTGAAGGTAAGGTCGCTATACTTGCTTTCCATATGACGTCTGATTGGCCAAGGAGAATGTTTTGACAAGGTGTGAAGACATGGAACAGGCTCTTTTGGCTTATCTGGCAACCACCAGAGTGGGTTACCCTTGTTATCTGGAGCTGCCACTGGAACAAAAGATTCTTCGCTAAGTTTTAGCGAGCTAAACAACGTCCTATCCCCCTTAAACCCGATTTGGGGATCTTCATAACTGATAAAAAAATCGACTAGATTTCCTTCCAGCGCCTCGAAATGATCTACCATTTTGGTATATTCGGTTCTGATAATAAACTGATTAATATCAATCAAAGGCTGAAGGCTCTTCAACCAACCAGGCATAAATACCTGAGAAAGCGTGCTGAGCGTTGAAAAACGCATACGCATTTCATCCTCAAGCGTTAGAGCCTGAATGTCTCTCTTTCCTGATATTGCAAGATCAACAATTTCCTCTGCCACTGGTAATAACACTCTACCCGCTTTAGTCAGTTGTGATGGCTGGCCGCTCCTATCGATCAACGGAGCGCCGACCCAAGCTTCAAGCGCCTGAATGCGGCGGCTAAACGCTGGCTGCGAAACGCAACGCTGCTCAGCGGCAATGCGAAAATTACCAGTGTTATTGAGGGTCAGAAAGTCTTTGAGCCATTTGATTTCCATTAAGTATTCCTATCAGACCTATTCAATTGATGCAAAAAATGCCTTGCTTTTGCTCGTCACCTCAGCCCAAAGTTGAGCCGCCTCAACAAATTCGACCATATCTACTGGATTTTCTCGTTCTGTAACTGTAATCATGTTGTCCAATCCAATACCACTTTGCCACTCGCCCCCGATTTCATCGCCGCAAAGCCTTCTTCAAAATCATCTATTTTGAAACGGTGGGTGATGATGGCGCTGACATCCAAACCGTTTTGTAGCATAGCCAGCATTTTGTACCATGTCTCAAATATCTCTCGCCCGTAGACCCCTTTGATGGTGATTGATTTTAGCACAATCGCTGACCAGTCAACAGCAGATTTACCTGGTGGAATTCCGAGCATCGCAATACGCCCACCCATCACCATAGAGCCGATCATCTGATCCAGTGCAGCTTGCGAGCCGCTCATCTCCAGCCCCACGTCAAATCCTTCGAGTAGTCCCAGATCACTAGAAACCTGTTTCAGATCGGTAGTGGTGACATTGACGGCAGTGACATCGGCTACCCGTTTTGCCAAATCCAGCCGTTCCTGATTAATGTCGGTAATCACCACATGGCGCGCACCTATATGTTTAGCAACAGCCGCCGCCATAATGCCTATTGGCCCAGCACCCGTTATCAAAACATCTTCACCCACTAAATCAAACGACAGTGCGGTGTGTACTGCATTACCCAATGGGTCAAGAATTGCGCCTATTTCATCGCTGATATTATCTGGTAGCGGCACTACGTTGAAGGCAGGCAGGCGCAAAAATTGTGCAAATGCGCCCGGCTCATTAACACCTATACCTTTGGTTTCTGGGTCTAAATGAAATTTTCCTGCACGGCTGGCACGGCTTTTATTGCCAATTAGATGCCCTTCGCCCGAAACCCGCTGGCCGATGTTAAGATCAGTAACGTTCTTGCCCAACTCAACAATCTCACCAGCAAATTCGTGCCCAGTGATTAGCGGTACTGGAACAGTTTTTTGCGACCATTCATCCCAGTTCCAAATATGAATATC
>JAJRPR010000187.1 GCA_024280655.1 Alphaproteobacteria bacterium
CAGTTGCTATTTTTGAAATTAACTTTATGAAATATCTATGAGCTTTTTTTTGTTACTTGGATTATTTATTGGTATGAGCCATGCCTTTGAGGCGGATCATTTGGCAGCGATTGGCACGCTGGCAACTGATGGCAAGGCAACACCCAAACGCTTGGCGTTTCTTGGGATATCTTGGGGCATGGGGCACACGACAACCCTGTTCATTTTTTCTATGGTGGTTATTGTTTTTGGGGCGATAATTAGCGAAAGGATTGGCGCTAGCATTGAATTTTTTGTTGGCATAATGTTGGTGTTTTTAGGGATTTCTGTATTTTTGAAAATGCGGCGCAAAAAAATCCACTTTCATTTACACCAGCATGATGATGGTGAAAAACACTTTCACGCTCATTCTCATTTAGGCGCAAAAACTACACACAAAAAAGACAAGCACGAACATAAGCACGCTTCTATCCTATCAATGCGTGCCTATATGGTTGGGCTAGTGCACGGAATGGCAGGCTCGGCTAGCTTGGTGGCATTAACTGCCGTTGCAACTAAAGATGTTATGAGCGCACTTTTTTATATTTTATTATTTGGCATTGGCTCAATTTTAGGCATGGCAGCGCTAACATTTGCTGCTAGCTGGCCACTAAAAAGGGCAGAAAAATCTATGCTAGGATTAATGCGGATTATTCAAAGCGGAGTTGCGATGATTGCTATTTTTATTGGTGCTAATGTGATGCTGAATTCTTCGCAAATTATTTGGGGTTTTGGTTAGGGTAAGAGAATAGCAAAAAGAGCTATGCTTATACCTCAAAAATTGCACGGCGAAGTAGATCAAGTGCTACTATGGTGATAATCCATCTAAAGGCAGAGCGGAAGATTTTTTCTGGTAATTTATCGAGTAGCAGACCGCCAAGCGCTGTACCGATAAAACCAGAAATGACCATAGCCAATATCAGCCAAACATAATCAGTAAAAGCAAAGCCAAGCATAATAAACACAATTAACTTAAAGAGATTTTGGAAGGTCATTAAAAAGGCGTGCGTGCCAACGATTTCACGTCTTTCTTTTAGATTGCGCAAAAAGCTAAGTACCAATGGCCCTGAAATGCCAACAACCATGCCAATAGAGGAGGTGAAAGCGCCAGCAATAATAGTTGAAAGCGTGCCCTTTTTGCTAATTTTTAGTTTTGGCACCCACATGACATAGAGCAAAAAAAGCCCAATAGCGATTTTGAAAATATTATCGGGTAGTTTTGCCGCTACCCCTCCGCCGAGCATTGCGCCAAATGCCGAGCCAACAATAAACCATAAGGCGAATTGGAATTGAATATATTTGCGACGCAAAAATGCGCGCCCACCGTTTGAGCCAAGTTGCACCGCTCCATGCACTGGCACAACTATTGCCGCTGGCATAAAAAGGCTCATCACCGCAATTAACAAAGAACCACCACCCAAACCAAATGCCGCCGTTATGGCTGAGGTAAAGGCGCTTAAAATGATTAATCCCAAAGCAACTAAGGGCGAAAGATCATTTGGTAAAAACTGTAGAAAATCAAAAACCATTTAATGGCTATACATCATGTTTTTCTAATTCAGCAAGTATGGACTTTTCTTCTTTGGTTAGCTTAACATTGCTAACTAGCTTTTTTTGTCTCTTAGCAAGGAAAAATAGGAATATGCCCCCTCCTAATAATATTACTGGCATAGCTATCCACAAAATTATTGTATGCAGACCAAGCACAGGATTTAGCAAAACATATTCGCCATAACGATAGACAATATATTGCAATACCTCTCCATCACTATCACCAGCAACAAGCCTTTCACGTACTAATATTCGTAAGTCTGCCGCCAATTCTGCATCTGATTCGTCAATATTTTGATTTTGGCAAACAAGACAACGAAGATTTTTAGAAATATCTCTCGCCCGTTCTTCTAAAACAGGGTCATCAAGCATTTCACTTGGTAAAACCGCAAAAGCTGCAATGGGAGTTAGCAAAGAAAAAACCAATGAAAGCGCTAAAAATAATTTCTTAAAATCCATCATGCGCTCTGCTTTCTCCGTTTAGCTCTAGCAGGTTTTGGTGCGCCAACTCTAGCTTTTCTATCACTAAGTGAATAAAGACCAGCAATGGACATAAGTACGGGGCCAAGCCAAATTAATAAAATATTGGGTTTATACCAAATTCTTACTACTTGCATTCCAGCCTCATCTTTATCTCCTACAATGATATAGACTTGGGATAGGCCGTAAGTAAGCATTGCTGATTCTGTGGTGGGGGTAGAGGAAGCGACATAGACGCGCCTTTCTGAAATTGCAGTTTTGCTTTTTCCGTTTTCCCCAGTTACCTTAAACTCAAACACGTCGGTAGTATAATTTGGACCATTTTGCTTTTCTTCTTTAATGAAATCAACAGAATAATTTGCAATTTTAGCTACATCACCGGGGAGCATTAAAGTTATATTTTCTTGCTCCCAAGCAGTAACACTAACCACACCCAACACAGTTAACCCAACACCTAAATGTGCCATTGCCGTTGACCAAATAATTGTTGGCAAGCCAGCTAGACGTTTTAGGCTTTGAGAGAATGCTATTTTTCCGAGTCTTGAGCGAGTTATTATATCTGCAATAGCACCAAATGAGACCCAAAAACCTATAAAAATACCTAAAGAAGCTAGTCTTATTTCTGCGCCAGTTAGCATAAAAATAATAATTGCCATCAATAGAGCCAAGCCTGCAACACCCGCTAATCTTTGTGTTACTGCAATTAAGTCAGCACGTTTCCACCCGAGGTATGGGCCTAGTGGAATGATTAGCAATAATGGTACAATTAAAATACCAAAAGTCAGATCAAAAAATGGTGCGCCAACCGAAATACGCTGACCTGTAAAGGCATCTAAGAATAATGGATATAATGTTCCTATCAAAACTGCAGCGGTTGCAGTTGAAAGGAAAAGATTATTCAAAACAAGCGATCCCTCACGAGAAATTGGTGCAAATAGTCCCCCTGATCTTAAAGAAGGTGCACGAATAGCAAAAAGCGTAAATGCGCCGCCAATGGTAATTCCTAGCAAGGCTAATAAAACCAATCCACGACCCGGATCTGAAGCAAATGCGTGAACAGATGTTAATATGCCCGAGCGAACTAAAAACGCACCCAAAAGAGCAAGTGAGAAGGTCATAATGGCCAAGAATATTGTCCATATCTTTAGAGCGTTACGTTTTTCCATCACAATAGCTGAATGGAGCAAGGCAGTACCTACCAACCAAGGCATGAAGGAAGAATTTTCAACGGGATCCCAGAACCACCAGCCGCCCCAGCCAAGCTCGTAATATGCCCAATATGATCCCATAACATTACCAAGCGTTAGAAATACCCAAGCAATTATTGTCCAAGGACGAACCCAACGAGCCCAAACACTATCTATTTTGCCAGAAATAAGCGCGGCAATAGCAAACGAGAAGCAAACCGAAAAACCAACATAACCAAGATAAAGAAGTGGTGGATGTAGTGCGAGACCAAAATCTTGTAAAATAGGATTAAGATCAGTCCCCTCAAATGGAGCAGGGTCTAACCTTGCAAATGGGTTTGAAGTAAAAATAGAAAAACCAGCAAAAGATGCAGCGATTAGTCCTTGCACCGAGAGAACTAAAGTTCGTAATTGAGTTGGAAGGTTCTTTCCAAGAAATGCAACTGCTACACTAAAGCCCATTAGAATTAACACCCAAAGCAAAATAGAGCCTTCGTGATTGCCCCAAACGGCAGTAATTTTATATAGTAGCGGCTGCAAGGAATATGAATTTTGATATGCAAGGCTAAGAGAAAAATCTGAGGTTACAAAAGCATAAGTTATTGCAGCAAACGAGATTAAAACCAGCATGAATTGCCAATAAGCAGCCAGCTTCACAAATTTTGCTATACGTCCATCAGAGCGCCAAAAAGTTAGCCCTAGAACCGTTTGAACAACAGCAATAGCAAAAGCTAAAATGA
>JAJRPR010000188.1 GCA_024280655.1 Alphaproteobacteria bacterium
AAATACATTTTAATTGACCTTTTTTCTCTAATAAATGCGAATTTTAGTTTTTTTGAAAAAAATTTGAAAACAATTAAATTGAACGGTTGCTCTATGGCAAAAAACATAGTACCAACCAACTCGCTTTGGGGCGTCGCCAAGTGGTAAGGCACTGGTTTTTGGTATCAGCATTCGCAGGTTCGAATCCTGCCGCCCCAGCCAATTTTTTGCCTAAGCGATATTTTATTCGCTTAGGGCTTTATTTAAGCGGTGCCATAGATCTTCAATATTATCAGAAAATAGAATATGCTGATCAATCTTCTTCACTTTGTGGCTAACTACATCGACACCAAATCCACGCATAAATTCAAAGGCACGGTTTTTATTGAGCAAGGCAACTGGCTTTTTCCTATCCGTTGCAACCCAAATTTCAAATAGTGATTTTGCAGACAATAAAGAACCGGGAAGTGCAATAAATGCGTCCGATGCTTCATTTATTTGCTGATATTTTTCTTTCTCATTGCTACTAAGCATTTTAGTTTTTATTTTATTAAGTCCTGAGGGAAGCGTAAAATCTTGTTCGCAAAATATAGTAACTTCTCCACCAGCATTATTGAGGGCGGTAATTAGCGGTGCACAAAAGCTATTTTTTTGTGCAAAACAAATAAACTGTGCATTTTGCATTGCCAAAAAAGATCCAGCTTCAGCCATGATAGAGCCTCTTTCAGGATCTCCTGCCCCCTCATCAGAAGCAAAAATAGCTATTGAATGTTGTTTATTAGAACTCATAATTATAACCCACGCTTTAAGCTACCCAAAATCCCACGCACTAACCTATTCCCTAAATTTCTAGCAACAGTTCTAGCAAGCGTTTTCATTGCCGTCTCAGTCGTGCTTTGGCGAGATGAGCGCCTTCTTGAACTTTTTGTTGGTCTATCATCACGATAATCATCATTATAGCCAGTTCGTGGGCGGCGCATACGGCCATATTCCTCACGCTCAAAATCTTCCCGTTCTCTTTGTCTTTCTTCTTCAAGGCGGCGTTTTTCTACTCGCTTTTCAAGAGTTTCAAAAGCTGAAACCCTATCAATTCTTTTTTCATAAAGATCAGCAACTGGACTTGCATTTATTATTTTTTGACGCTCGCTTTTAGTAATTGGCCCAAGCCGAGAAGAGGGAGGACGCATCATGGTTTGCCCAACAATCGAGGGCACGCCTTTCTTTTCAAGAGTTGAAACTAACGCCTCGCCAACACCAAGCTGCTTAATCACTTCTTCTGTATCAAAAGCAGGGTTTGGCCTAAAAGTTTCAGCGGCAACTCTAACAGCTTTTGCCTCTTTTGGCGTATAAGCACGTAAAGCATGTTGCACCCGATTGCCTAATTGCGCCAAAACTTCATCAGGAATATCAACTGGGTTTTGCGTAACAAAATAAACCCCAACGCCCTTTGAGCGCACTAATTTTACAACTTGCTCGACCTTTTGACGCAAGATTTTTGGCGCTTCATCAAACAGCAGATGCGCCTCATCAAAAAAGAACACTAATTTCGGTTTGTCAGGATTACCAACTTCAGGCAATTCTTCAAAAAGTTCTGAAAGCAACCATAAAAGAAAGGTTGAGTAAAGTTTTGGATATTGCATTAATTCATCGGCCGCTAAAACTGAAACAATACCACGCCCCTGATTATCCACACGCATAATATCAGCAATATCTAGCGCTCTTTCACCAAAGAAATTTTTAGCGCCCTGTTGCTCAAGAACCAAAAGCCCGCGTTGAATAGCACCAATTGAAGCTCTTGAAACATTGCCATAAAGCTGTGATATTTCTTTAGAACGATTACCTATTTCAATTAATAATGAGCGCAAATCTTTTAGATCAAGCAATAAAAGGCCTTCATCATCGGCTATTTTGAAGGCAATGTTTAACACGCCCTCTTGTGTTGCATTAAGATCTAATAATCTTGAAAATAATAGCGGCCCCATATCAGAAATAGTGGTACGAATTGCATGACCTTGCTTGCCAAATAAATCCCAAAATATGGTTGGAAATGCATTAAATTCGTAATCCTCAAAACCAATATTTTGTGCCCTCTCAAGCAAAAAATCTTTTTCATCACCCTTAACAGCAATGCCCGATAAATCGCCCTTAACATCAGCACAAAAAACAGGCACGCCAGCTCTTGAAAAGCCTTCAGCCATAATTTGCAAAGAAACGGTTTTGCCAGTTCCCGTTGCGCCAGTGATTAGGCCATGCCGATTAGCATATTTGAGTTTAAGATATTCAGGTTTAGTGCTTGTTCCCAAATATACTGCATCATCTTTGAGCATGATAAATCCTCTTTCATTTTATCTCTTATAACAACTCAATATTTTCAAGCAATCTATTATTGCCTAGTTAAGTATTGGAATTAAAAATTTAATTCCCATATGTTTTATAAATAATGATATTTTGAAGGAAATAAAATGCTTATCACAACGACAGACACATTATCTGGTTATGAAATTACTGACTATCTTGGCATTGTTACTGGGGAAACCATTAGGGGTGCTAATTTTATTCGTGATATTATGGCCTCCGTTACTGATATTGTAGGTGGTCGTTCAGCAGCTTATGAAGAAGAAGTTGGCGCAGCACGCCAAAGTGCGCTTGATGAGTTAACAGATAGAGCAAGAAGGTTTGGAGCTGATGGAGTGGTTGGCATATCGCTTGATTATGAAACTATTGGCGGACGTGCGGCAATGATTATGGTAACGGCTACTGGCACGGCTGTGAGGTTTCGAAAAATATAAGAGCGCAATTAATATTAGGGCAAGTACTGATATTAGTGCAAGTACGCAACAATCTCTTCACTGACAAAAAGCAAAATTAGCGCATTCTAGTTAGATGGATATTCTAACAACATCTAAGCCAAGCAAACAGGCTATGGCAAAAGCTAATGTAAACCCAAAAACGGGACTTGCAACAGATTACCTAAATCTATTTAACGAATATATCATGTTAGCTGAAGCAATAGGTTTTGGCTCATTAGACATTGAAGAACTTGATGAGTGGAAACCAATAGATTACGAGAGCCATTTTGTTCAAACTGGTTTTGTTGGTGTAAAAATAGTGCTTAGTGCCTATCAAAACTTAGATATGAAAATAAAGACCCAATTTGAGAGCGCTACAAATATATTAATTGCTTTAATTGAGGAACATAAAAACTCCCCCTTTGCTCCTTTAGATGGGATCAAACATCAACGTGATATTATTGAAGCAATTATCGCTGGTTCTGAACCAATAAAGATTGATGAGTGCAGTCACGTGCAAGATGATATTGATGCATTATTTGACTAAAGCCATTGCTTAATTTGGGTTAGAATTGATATTCACAAAAGCGTTAGATAAGTTGAATTTGCTTTTCTCTCAAAATATGGCATGTTTATATAGGGAGAAAAAAATGTTTAAAAAAATTATCGTTGCACTGTTTATTATTTTCACAAGCCAATCGGCTGTTATTGCACAAGAAGACATCATTGCCCGTTGGAATTCGCAGGGCTGGAAAACCGATTTTTCTAAAACTACTATTGATTTAAGAGAAGTTGGCAATGTGATAGCCGCTGACGCTATTCCATCAATAGATGATCCAAAATTTCAGCTAGCCACTGATGAAACCGAAGTTAAGGGCAATGAGCCCGTTGTAGCTTTTGAATATAATGGCATAGCACGAGCCTATCCTTTACGTTATTTAATGTGGCATGAAATTGTAAATGATGTGATTGATGGTTTGCCCATTGCCGTGACCTATTGCCCTCTATGCAATTCTTCTGTAGTTTTTGAGCGTACTCTAGGCGACGATGTTGTAACATTTGGTACGACTGGCAAACTAAGATTTTCTGGCCTGTTAATGTATGATAGAGGCGAGCAAACTTGGTGGCAGCAAATGACTGGCGAAGGTATTGTTGGCGCAAGAGCTGGAGAAAAACTAAAAGCCTTACCCTCTTACTTGATAAGTTTTGATATTTATAAGGAACGCTATCCAAATGGTGAAATCTTATTAGCCGATAGAAGGCGGGCGTCTGTTGCGGGTCAAAATCCTTATATTAATTACGATAGTTCAGAATTTCCCTTTCTTTTTAGCGGTGAAATCCCAGAGGATATTGAAGCAATGATGCGAATTGCCTTTGTGCAAGAGCCAAGAGAAATCGCTGTTACCTTGCCCTATTTAGAAAAGAATTCCCCATTTAGATTGGGTGATTTGGAATTTACATGGCAAGCAGGCCAAGCTTCCGCTCTTGATAGTGGGGTTATATCTGAGGGGCGAGATGTGGGTAATATTGAAGTTTATAAAATTTTAGAGAATGGTGAAAGAATCCCAGTAGTATATACTGTAACTTTTGCTTTTGTTGGTCGAGCATTTATCAAGGATTTGGAAATAATTCAGTAATTCTAATTATCTACTTCCAAAGAAGCTTTTCTACTCGCTTGCACATTATCTCTAGCTCTGGCAGATAGATATTATGATTTATAAAAAAACCAAAACTATGATTATAACATTAGCCATTATTTTTATGGGTAGTGCTTTTATTAATAGTGCAAAAGCTGTTGATCCACCATATCAAAGCGAGATAGCACGCTTGAGTGAAATGTTAGGTTCTTTATATTTCTTACAACCACTATGCGGTATTAATAATAATGATTGGCGCGCTCAAGCGGCAAAAGTTATCTCATTAGAAAGAGCAACAACCGATAGAAAACAACGACTAACCGGCTCTTTTAATAAAGGGTATCAATCTTATGCGACAACCTATCGTAATTGCACCCCATCGGCAAAAGAAGCTATGATAAGGTTACTAAAAGAGGCTGAAATAGTTTCCAGATATATTAACAATCAATTTGCTGAATAGGTAGTATTTTCCCCAATATTGCATTAACCTTCAAATCAATTAACAGACCCGTTCAAACAATCTTGTGCTAGATAGATTCTAACAAAGGCAGATAAAATATGTTACTATTAGCAAATGAAAATGAGAACAACTTAAAGTCTCAAGAAGAACGCCAGCTGGCTTTAGAATATCTAGCTGATGCTTGGAATAGTGCCGAACATGACGGTTTAGATCGTGAATCTATTGCTCATGCAGCATTATTTGCAGCAATAGCTACGCTTGTGCGTGATTTTGGCGAAGAGGCAACTGCTGATGTAATGTCAAAATTACCAGAGAGAATTCGTCATGGCGAATATACGCTAGATCGTTCAATTCAATAATTGAGACTAACTTGCCCCTTATTTTTCCAAAATTATGAAAATCTAATTGGCTGACCTATAGAGGGCGTGACAAGTTCGCCCTGCCACATTACTTTTTTACCTCGAATAATAGTTCCAACTGGCCAGCCAGTTACTTTTTTGCCATCATAAGGTGTCCAGCCAGTACGTGAAAATTGTTTTTCATTAGAAATAGTTTCTTCTCGTTTCAAATCTATAATTGTTAAATCTGCATCAAAACCAGTTGCAAGACGACCCTTGCAAACCAGCCCAAATAAACGATTTGGGCCATGTGATGTCATGTCAACAAAACGCTCAAGGCTAAGCCTTCCAGCATTAACGTGATCAAGCATTATTGGAACAAAGGTTTGCACACCAGTCATGCCTGAGGGTGATTTTGGATAGGGATTTTGCTTTTCCTCTAATGTATGGGGGGCATGATCTGATCCTAAAATATCCGCAACACCATTTTTTACCCCTTCCCAAATGCCGCTTTGATGAGAGCTATCACGCACTGGTGGGTTCATTTGCACCAAAGTTCCATGCGTTTGATAGGCTTTATCATCAAGCGTTAGATGATGTGGAGTTACCTCAACAGAAGCTACGTCTTTATGTTGGCTTAAATATTCAATTTCTTGTTTTGTTGATATATGTAAAATATGAATGCGCTTGCCTGTTTCTCGTGCCAAGCGCACAAGTCTTTTTGTGCTGTTAAGTGCCACTTCTTCATCACGCCAAATAGGATGAGAAGATGGATCATTTTCAACTCGTAAATGTTTCCTATCCTCAAGTCGGTATTCATCTTCTGAATGAAAAGCTGCTAGCCTTGAAATTGCATTTAATATAGCTTTCACACCAGCATCATCTGCCACTAATAAAGAACCAGTAGAAGAGCCCATAAATACTTTAACCCCAGCGCAACCAAGCATTTTCTCTAACATTGGTAATTGCTCTACATTATCATGCGTGCCACCAATAAAAAAAGCAAAATCACAATGCATATTATTGCTGGCACGTGAAATTTTATCTTCAAATGTTTCTTTTGTAATTGTTAAAGGATTGGTATTTGGCATTTCAAACACGCCAGTTACACCGCCCATGACAGCAGCTAAAGAGCCAGAGCGCAAATCTTCTTTATGAGTTAGGCCGGGTTCACGAAAATGCACCTGCGTATCAATAACACCAGGAAGAATGTGCAGACCCTTACAATCAATAATTTCGTTCGCACTATCATTTGATAAATCACCCAAATTGGCAATTTTACTATCACTAATTGCAATATCAGCTTGACCAACTCCATCATGATTAACAATAGTAGCGTTTTTATATATTACGTCATAATAGCTCATTTTTGTGCCTTTAAGAAATTCATGCTAATTATGCTATAGAAGGCTCTTCAAAAGTCTAGTAATATTTATTTTGAAGAGCCTTCTATAGTTGAGGAGTTATAATATGTCACCTTTCATTCGTCAAAATCGCGCAATAATTCGTATTTCTGGCAAAGATGCAAAAAAACTACTAAATGATGTGCTTAGTGTAGAATTTGAAACAAATAATAACTCCCCTAAATGGTGGGCATTATTTTCTGCTGGTGGAAAAATTCAGGCCGAGGGCTTGAGCATTTTCTTTGAAGATAGCTTTTGGTTAGATATTCATAAAAATGTAGCTGATAATTTTCTAAAAAAGATGCGGCTTTATAGATTTCGGGCAGATGTTGAATTTGAAAATTTGCAGAGAGATTACATTGTTGCTTGGTCTAAAGAAAAAATAGAACAGAACATTTGCTTTTTAGACCCACGAGATAGCAGGTTAGGATTTCATAGTTTTATAGAAAAACAACAAGCTACAAATTTAGATGAGAATCGCAATGGATATGCAATAGAGCGAATAGGCTTAGGGATTTTTGAACTTTGTGAAGATTTTGAGCCTGATAGTCTTTTTGCGCACGATATTGGCATGGACTTATTAGGGGGAGTTGATTTTTCAAAGGGTTGTTATATTGGGCAAGAAGTTGTTTCTCGTATGCAGCACAAAGCAAATATAAAGCGCCGTCCTGTAATTGTTTTAAATGTTTCTGCACCATAATTTAGTGAGATTTTTGCGGATGAGAAAAAAATTGGATATTTAGGACAAGTGATTGACAATAAAAGTGTCGCTATTATACGGTTTGATAGGATTTCTAAACAAAGCAAGGTTTTTGTTAATGGAAAGAGAGTGCAGGTTAGCGTGCCTAGCTGGGCAAATTATCAACTTGATATTTCGTGCTAGTTTGCTTTGCATTTTTTCTTGTCGCCATTAGCACTTCTTAGTTCGCTTTTCGAACTTTAGAATTGCTTATGCCGCCCGAAGCCTTGGCGTAGGGGGGCTCTACCAAGCTCATTCGTTCTTGTCGCCTCTCTTATTCTTGTCGCCGTTAGTCGCTACGCTCCCGTCCCCGACACCCCCGCCGTTATTCTTTTCCCACTCTAACGTTGCGTGTGATGCCCGACCCCGCTTGTCCGCCGTAGCTTTAGCGTAGGAGGAACACCCCCGCCGTTTGTTCTTTCCCATGCTATATCTCGCTGGGTTGCCTT
>JAJRPR010000189.1 GCA_024280655.1 Alphaproteobacteria bacterium
GAGCTACAGCAGCTAATTTTTAATCTTTGCTCTAGTGCCATAGCAAAAGACTTCACGCAAGATAAAAAACGTGCCATATAGTCAATCAACTTAATTCTTTTATAAAATTATCATGAATAATAAAATATCTAAAATTGAAAAGCAAAAAATACTGGCTGCAAAGCTAAAGGAAAACCTGAAAAAAAGAAAAAAACAGACAAAAACTCGCCTCAATAATGACATTAGCAATAAATAATAAGAGTTTTATGTTTAAGAGTTCAAATGGTTGGGAAGATTAACTAGTAAATAAGTAATATGAGAAGAAAATAATGGCTAAGATAAAAATTATTGGCGGCAATCGTCTAAATGGAGAAATTTATATTTCAGGTGCAAAAAACGCTGCCCTTCCACTTATGATTGCTTCACTTTTAAGCGAAGAGAAACTAGTTTTAGAAAATCTTCCAGCTCTTGCTGATGTTAAGCAGTTAAAAGCGATTTTGAAAAATCATGGTACTCAAATTACTGAGCAAGAGCAAAACCCTAAAGATGAGAGTTCGATAGGTAAAACAGTTAGTTTTCAAGCAAAAATAATAAGCGATATTTGCGCCCCATACGAGCTTGTTTCAGAAATGCGAGCAAGTTTTTGGGTAATTGGGCCTTTATTGGCACGTATGGGAGAAGCACGAGTTTCGCTTCCGGGTGGTTGCGCTATTGGCACAAGGCCAGTTGATTTTTTCCTTGATGGGTTAAAGCAACTTGGTGCAAAAATTGAAATAAAAGATGGCTATGTTATTGCCAAAGCACCAAAAGGCGGATTGGTTGGCAATCGAGTACATTTTCCAAAAATTTCGGTTGGTGCAACGCACACAATAATGATGGCGGCAACACTTGCCAATGGTACAACAATAATTGAAAATGCTGCAAGAGAGCCAGAAGTTGGCGATTTAGCAAATTGCCTTATTAAAATGGGCGCTAAAATTTCTGGAATAGGCACTCATGTTTTGACCATTGAGGGTGTAAAAAAACTTCATGGTGCAACGCATAGAACCCTACCAGATAGAATTGAAACTGGCACTTATGCGATGGCAGTTGCTATGACGGGGGGAGAAGTTTTGCTTAAAAATACCAATGCAAAATTGTTGCAATCTGCTCTTGATATATTAATAAAAGCTGGCGTTGAAATTTCTGAAGAAAAAAATGGCATTAGGGTAAAAGCTAATGGAGCAGGCCTGCGCCCAGTAGATGTTGAAACACAAGAATTCCCCGGTTTTCCAACAGATTTACAAGCGCAATATATGGCGCTTATGATACGCTCTGCTGGCGTTGCTAATATAAAAGAAACAATTTTTGAAAACCGCTTCATGCATGTAGCAGAACTTGCTCGTTTTGGTGCTGATATAAAGGTTGATGGGCAAGTGGCTACTGTTTCTGGCGTGCCACAACTAAGAGGAGCGCAAGTTATGGCAACAGATTTACGAGCTTCTGTTTCTTTGGTAATTGCAGGCTTGGTTGCAAAGGGCGAAACCACTGTTTCTCGAATTTATCATTTAGATCGTGGGTTTGAAAATTTAGAAGAAAAGCTCAAGCGTTGTGGCGCACAAATTGAGCGTGTAAACGATTAAATTACAAATTGGAATTAGATATGAACGATCTTAAATTATTGGCGCTTGATAGTGAAGATTTAGAAGTTATTTCAACTCATGTTCAAGACGCAATAGTGCGTGTTGGCGATATGGGATATGCACAATCTGACAATAGGTTTGCGCTTTTATTAAACCGCTATGTGTGGGATAAAAGCCCAACAAATAAAAACAATGAACGCCGCCGCTCAGCGCTACATTTTGATAATGTAAAATCAATTAAAATATCTGGAATTGATAGTTTAGCAAAAGATGGCATGTTAAATCTATTGGCTATAATCTTTGAAGCTAGCGATTTGCCATCTGGTAAAATTATATTAACTTTTGCTGGCGGTGGAACTGTGAGCCTAATGGTTGAAACTATAGAAGCTCGTTTGAGTGATCTTGGGGCGGCATGGGCAACAAAAACCACCCCCTCCCATAAAGAAGAATAAAATGCCCTTAATTCTAAACATAAATGATAATGATTTTGAAAGCATCTTTTCCTCATTGCTTGAAGTTGGAATGGATATTTCACAAGATGTAAGAGAAACAGTTACAGATATAATTGCTAATGTTCGTAAAAATGGCGATGAGGCATTATTAAAATACAATAAGAAATTTGATAACCTTAATGTGGATATTGAAAATTTACGTTTTAGCAAAGCTGAAATAGAAAATGCCCTAAAGCAAGTTCCAAACGACATAATAGACGCTCTTAAAGTTGCCTATGAACGGATTTATAGCCATCATAAAAAGCAATTTCCAAAAAGCGATATTTATCAAGATGAATTGGGCGTAACGCTTGGCACAAAATGGAGCGCAATAGAGGCTGTTGGTCTTTATGTGCCGGGTGGGCTAGCATCTTATCCCTCTTCAGTTTTAATGAACGCAATTCCTGCAAAAATTGCTGGGGTAAAACGCTTAGTAATGGTTGTGCCAACTCCAAATGGTGAGGTAAATCCTGCTGTTTTAGCCGCTGCTTCAATATATGGGATAGATGAGATTTATCGTCTTGGCGGAGCGCAAGCAATAGCCGCTTTAGCCTATGGCACAAAGACATTTAAGCCGATTGATAAAATTGTTGGGCCCGGCAATGCCTATGTTGCAGAAGCAAAGCGACAAGTTTTTGGGCAGGTTGGTATTGATATGATTGCAGGGCCTTCTGAAGTTCTTATCATTGCCGATAAAAGCTCTAATCCTGCTTGGGTTGCGGCTGATCTTTTGGCACAATCTGAACATGGAGCAGGGGCACGATCAATATTAATTACTACTGAAAAAGACTTAGCAAAAAAGGTCTTAGAGGAAGTTAGCCAGCAAGTATCAACCCTATCTCGTAAAGATATCACTCTTGATGCTTGGGAAAAATATGGCGCAATTATAGAGGTAAATGTTCTTGATGAGGCGTTTAATTTAGCCAATAAATTAGCCTCAGAACATGTTGAATTAGCGCTTGAAGAGCCTGAAAAATATTTACCAAAAATAACAAATGCTGGAGCGATATTTTTAGGCCATTATACCCCTGAAGCTATTGGTGATTATGTTGGTGGATCAAACCATGTATTGCCAACCGCCCGCTCTGCTCGTTTTGCTTCTGGCTTAGGAGTAATAGATTTTATGAAGCGCACATCTATTTTGGGTTGTGATAGCTCCTCTCTTAATGTTTTGGCTAAACCAACTATCATTCTAGCAAATACCGAAGGGCTAAGCGCCCATGCTCGCTCGGTTTCTATTCGCACAAATAAATAGGAAAACCTATGAAACAAAGGGATTTTGACGATGAAACAGACCAGTTGGTTTCAATCACGCTTGATCCTTCAACCATTACACCTATCAATCCCGATGAAATTCACGAAAGAAAAATTGCTATTTTTGATCTCATTGAAGAGAATAAATTCTATCCTGCACGAGTAAAAGCCACAGGCCCTTATGCGCTTCACCTTTCAATCATTGGCAATTATTTAGTGCTTGATGTTCGTAATCCAATAGATTTTTCACCCATTTCAGCGCATTATCTTTCGCTAACTCCGTTTCGTGGTTTAATTAGAGATTATTTTCGTGTTCGTGAACATTATTTTGAAGCAATTAAAAGCGCTAAAGTCTATCAAATTGAAGCCGTTGATATGGGGCGGCGTGGATTGCATAATGAGGCAGCAGAAATTTTAAGAACAAGATTAGAAAATAAACTAGTAATAGATCACCAAACCGCACGTCGGCTATTTACGCTGATTTGTGCAGTACAACCATTAGCCGCCCGAAAAAGCGAAAAAGAAGATAAATTACCAACTTGTCTATTTGTTTGTTCAATGAATTCTGTTCGCTCACCAATCGCTGCAGCTCTTGCTCGGCGGCATTTCCCAGACCATCTAAAGGCCCGCTCAGCTGGCGCACATTCAGGCAAAGTAGATGGCTTTGTGCATGAAATTATGCAAGAAATAGGTGTGGATATGTCGGTTCATACGCCTCATAGGTTAGACGAGCTTGTAGCAAGTAAATTTGATATTGTTATAACCCTATCAAAAGGCGCAAAAGAAGCAGTTGCAAAACGCAATTTAGAAATTAAAAAAATTGAACATTGGACAACAATAGATCCAACCATATATGAGGGGACAAGGGAGAGTAAATTAGCAAATTATCGTGAGCTTAGAGACAGTTTAGATGTGTTAATAAAAACAAAATTACCAAGCTTGCTTAACAGTGGTTCACAAATCATATGAAATCCGCTAGGTAAATAACTATATGAATATTTATCAGCAAAAATTAAGCTGATATTATTATAAATAGCAATTTGGAGAAATAATGGCTAAAGAAGAACTGCTCGAATTTCCGGGCGTAATAATGGAACTACTACCTAACGCTACTTTTAGGGTAAAACTTGAAAATGATCACGAAATCATCGCCCATACGGCTGGTCGCATGCGTAAAAATCGTATACGTGTGCTAGCTGGTGATAAGGTTTTAGTTGAAATGACCCCTTATGACCTTACTAAGGGGCGAATTACTTATCGTTTTAAGTAATAGATTTTAGGAGCTCTTGATGGCCACTCGCCCGAAACTGATTCTGGCATCAGCATCACCACGCCGTTTGGCTTTGCTAAATCAAATTGGCGTTGATCCTGAATATTTACTGCCAACAGATATTGATGAAACGCCTGAAAAGGGCGAATTGCCACGAAAATTGGCAATGCGCTTAGCTGATTCAAAGGCTCTTGCGGCACAAAGAAAAGCACATCAAGCTGATTATCCAGCTAATTCATTGGTTTTAGGGGCTGATACTGTTGTTTGTGTTGGGCGGCGTATATTGCCAAAGGCTGAAATGATGGAAGAAGCAAGAGCATGTCTTTCTTTGCTTTCTGGTCGGGCGCATAAGGTTTATACGGCGCTTTGTTTACTTACCCCAGCAGGAGCGCCACGTAGGCGTTTGGTTGAAACCAGAATACGCTTTAAGCGACTAAGCTCGAAAGAAATTGAAAGCTATTTAGCTAGTGCTGAATGGCAGGGCAAAGCTGGTGGTTATGCTATTCAAGGCATTGCTGGTTGTTTTGTGGTTAAACTCTCAGGTTCGTATCATGGTGTTATGGGGTTACCGCTATATGAAACCATGTCATTATTAAATGGTGAGAATTATAATATTCACAACGGTTGGGGATCACCCGATAATTTAGGTTCAGTTTGATAATGCAAAAGAAAAAAGATAATATAACCACATTAAAACCAGTAAAACCCTGCCCAATATGTGAAAAAAAATCAATGCAAAAATTTCACCCCTTTTGCTCAAACCGATGCGCCAACATTGACTTAAATCGCTGGCTTAGTGGCGCTTATGTTATTGCGGGGGACGATAAACAAGATGATAATATAGAGTTAGAACAATAATAATCTATCCTTATGAGAAATAGTTATAAAAATTACAATTTGGGTGCTAGACACAAGCAAATCAACAGCCTATAAACCCCCAAATAAATACCCTAAAAATGCCCGGGTAGCTCAGGGGTAGAGCAGTGGACTGAAAATCCTCGTGTCGGTGGTTCAAATCCGCCCCCGGGCACCATTTATGTATCTCACGGCTCGCACCACTTTTACCATGACGGCGCAAAATGCGCCTATGTTAAAAGTTGAGCCTCCGATGGGGCGGCCAAGAAGTTGGCCAGCGAGCCCAAAGCTCGCTGTACTGAGAGGTGAGTGAAATATATATATATCAAGGATATTCTTTTTTATTTTTGTCCTCAAACCAAATACACAACCAAGCATTAGAGCAAGGTAAGTTTAACCTAAGCGTCTAACTTTCATCAGCAAAAATATTTTTTAAGTTTGGTGCAATCATTGATGTTAGAAATTCATTGACCTCATAAGAACTCCATTGGGTTTTGTGATCCACCCACCAGAAAAGCACTCCGGTGATTGCGCCAACCACATAATGAACGGTAGCATCACATGCTATGTTCGAAAAATCCTTTGTGCGGGGCCGATTTTCAAAATCATGGCTAACTAGATCAAACAAAATTTTCCTGATGTGATTGGCGGCCAAAATGCCGCCACGCCGTCCAGTTAAGGCACGGTATAAATGCCTGTTACTATCTACATGGGAAAAAAGTGATCCTGTGTATTTCAAGTGGTAATTCTCTTTTTGATTTGGATCATCATCTTGATTTTCTAAAGTCCTTTGCAGTGAAATTTCTAAAGCCCTAAAGCTATCAAAAAAAACAGCATCTTTGGTTGAGTAGTGAGTGTAAAATGTTGAACGGCCGATATTGGCTCGATCAACAATATTCTGCACGTTTATGTCTTCATATCCCTTGTCAAGAATAAGATCAATAAGAGCTCTCTGTAGGGCTTGCTTAGTTCGCTGAATTCGTCGGTCTTCTTTTTTTACCATTGTTTTTACCCCATTGTTACGAAAATTGGAACTTACTGTATTTTTTTGGACATGCTAGCCAATAAACCTGTTGAATGTTATTGCCCAGACTGTTTATTATTGGACATTCTATCCAAAATTAATAACTTAGTAAATAGGAGAATAAATAATGCCATATTTAATAACTGCCCACTCAACAAAACCAGGAAAAGAAGATATCTATGAGGAATTCCTTAAGCAACGAAAACTGTGGTTTGTGCGCAACCTCTTGGGTATTGTTAGTTATAAGGTTTATAGGACAGAGCAACGCTTTGATCCAAGCGGAATAGCGC
>JAJRPR010000014.1 GCA_024280655.1 Alphaproteobacteria bacterium
CCAAGTTTTTTAGCTGAACTTGGCTCGCCAACTATTGAAAAATCAAACTTATGACCCTGCTCGCTCGCCCATTTAAGAATTTTCTCAGTACCATTTATTGCATCGGCTTCTTCATCATTAGTAATGGCTAATGAAATTGTGCCATTTTCTGCCGAGCCATTTTCTATCGCTAATTTTATTGCAACACAACATGCAGCAACGCCAGACTTCATATCAACAGTTCCACGCCCCCATAATTCGCCATTTTCAATATGAGCAGAAAACGGCGGGTGCGTCCAATGAGTTTCATCGCCTATTGGCACAACATCTGTGTGCCCGCCAAATAATAAATGCTTGCTATTATTGTTTAAGTTTTTGCCTTTACGAATAGCAAACAGATTATCAACTTCGTACGATCCATCACCTGAAAATTCTAGGCGATAGGTTTCAAAACCAAGTGCTTTGAGAAAAGCCTCAACCACTTCAAGCACCCCTGCATTATTTGGCGTAACGGAGGGGCATTTAATCAGATCGCTCAACAAGGCCGTTGCGTCAATTTCTTGTTGTTTGGTTCTAGAATGCGACATTATTTAATCTCGTAATAAATCATTAATTGAAGTTTTGGAGCGGGTTTGCTCATCTACTGTTTTAACAATTACCGCACAATATAGGCTGGGGGCTGGCGAGCCATTTGGTAGTGGGTTTTTAGCAGGAAGCGAGCCAGAAACCACAACTGAGAAGGGCGGCACTTCGCCCATATGAATTTCACCAGTTGAGCGATTTATGATTTTAGTTGATTGCCCAATAAACACCCCCATAGAAATAACCGAGCCAGTGCCAATTTTTACACCTTCAACAATTTCTGAGCGAGCGCCAATAAAACAATTATCTTCAATTATTACAGGATCCGCTTGCAGTGGCTCAAGCACGCCGCCAATTCCTGCGCCGCCTGAAATATGCACATTTTTGCCAATTTGCGCACAAGAGCCAACCGATGCCCAAGTATCAACCATTGTGCCCTCATCAACATATGCGCCAAGATTTACAAAAGATGGCATTAAAACCACACCCTTGCCAATAAAGGCAGAGCGGCGAACTATTGAACCGGGAACTGCACGAAAGCCTGCGGCACGAAACTTATTTTCACTCCAGCCAGAAAATTTTGATGGAACTTTATCCCACCATTTCGCTCCACCATTTCCGCCCTCAATAATTTGCATATCATTTAGCTTAAACGAAAGCAGCACTGCTTTTTTAAGCCATTGATTGACACTCCAATTACCATTCTCATCTTTTTGCGCCACACGCTCTTTACCATTATCAAGCAGGTCAAGCGCTTCGTTCACTGCATCACGAATTTCGCCTTTAGTGTTAAAATCAATATTTTGCTGGTTTTCAAACGCTGCTTCAATGATATTTTCAAGATTTGTTGATGACATAATTTTCTCTTTAATATGGGTTTGAATTTATTTTTTGAATTTGCCTTGCTTTATTGCTTAATACAACAGTTTTTTGAATTTTTCATAACATTAGCTACACATTTAACCTTGCAATTAATTGCCAAATAGCCCAAATAGGCATTGGGAGGCTGGCGGCGGACATATTCCTCGCCAATCGGGTCAGATCCGGAAGGAAGCAGCCCCAACGAGTTTTTATATGGGTCGTTGTCAGTCTCCTTTTTTTTCCGCTATAAGAGTATTATGAAAAGTTCTGATTCTTTAAATTCATATATTGTATTAGCACGCAAATATCGTCCAGCTGATTTTAGCTCTCTTATTGGGCAAGAGGCGATGGTTACGACTTTTGCTAATGCGTTCAAAAGCAATAGAATTCACCATGCCTATATTTTAACTGGAGTGCGAGGAGTTGGCAAAACCACAACCGCACGTATTTTAGCACGGGCATTTAATTTTGCTGATAAAAATGGTGCGCACCCAACTTTAGATTTAAGCAATAAGGGTGTGCATTGTCAGGAAATTATTGAAGGTCATCATGTTGATGTCATTGAAATGGATGCGGCATCAAATACGGGTATTGATAATATTCGTGAAATAATTGATTCAATTAATTATAGCCCAGCTTCAGCACCCTATAAAGTTTATATTATTGACGAAGTTCACATGCTTTCAACTGCTGCTTTTAACGGCTTATTAAAAACTCTTGAAGAGCCGCCAGCGCACGTAAAATTTATTTTTGCGACAACTGAAATTCGTAAAGTACCAATTACTATTCTCTCACGTTGTCAGCGGTTTGATTTGCGCCGAATATTACCCGAAACAATGACAAAATATCTAAATGAGATTTTACAAAAAGAGCAAATAGAAGTTGAGCAAGAAGCATTGCAGATGATTGTTCGTGCGGGAGAGGGCTCGGTGC
This sequence comes from Alphaproteobacteria bacterium, assembly GCA_024280655.1. Taxonomy (GTDB): domain Bacteria; phylum Pseudomonadota; class Alphaproteobacteria; order Rhizobiales; family Devosiaceae; genus S141-66. Next base: position 2,356 of record JAJRPR010000014.1, read on the forward strand.
GAGATTGCCTATCTTTACTTGATCAGGGGATTGCGCATGGTGAGGGTAAGATAAAAGCCAATAATATTAAAGAAATGCTTGGATTAGCTGATAAATCAAAAATGATTGATTTATTTGAAATGCTAATGCGGGGTGAAATAAGCCAAGCGCTTGAACTTGCTCGTGAGCAATATAATGCTGGTTGTGATGCTAAAGCCATTATTCAGGATCTGGCAAATCTTAGCCATTTAACAACCCGAATGAAAATAGTGCCAACAGCAAACAAAGATATTTCGCTAACTCCTGATGAAAGCAAACGTATCCCTGAAATGGCAAATAATCTTTCTATGGCAACATTAACTAGAACATGGCAAATTCTAACAAGCGGGCTTGAGGAAGTAACAAAGGCTAATGATCAAATTCAAGCCGTTGAAATGGTGCTTATTAGGCTTTGTTATGTTGCTGATCTGCCCTCGCCTAACGAACTTATTAAAAGGATTGAAAAACAAACAAGCGAGCAACAAAACCCAAATAGTACCCGCATTTCTAAAAATAATACTAGTGAAAATACAAATATTCGCTCAGTAATAAGCTCCTCAAGCGCACTGCAAAACCACAAACTCCTGTTACCCAGCCTAAAATTGCCGCTAGTCCAAACCCAAAAAACTATGCGCAATTAGTAGCACTTGCTGGACAAAATCGTGATTTGGTAATTAAACATGCCCTAGAAAATGATCTGCGCCCCATTAATTTTGAAGTTGGGCGCATTGAAGTTGAATTAATAACAGGGGCTAACCCATCAATTATTGCAAGCCTTAGTGAGCGACTAAAAAAATGGACTAATAGGGCATGGCTAATCACTGTTTCTAACAATAAATCAAATGTGCCAACAATTAGAGAAGCGCAACAAACAGAGGAACAACGCCAGTTAGATATTGCGCACGAAGATGAATTGGTACAAGCAATTATTAACACCTTTCCAGACACTCGTGTGGTAAAAGTAAAAACTAAAGATACCGATAAACAAGAAGGATAAATTATGCGTGACATGATGGATATGATGAAAAAAGCTAAAGAAATGCAAGAGAAGATGGAGCAAATGCAAGAAGCATTAGCCAATGCTAAAATAGTTGGCAATGCAGGCGGTGATATGGTTGAAATTACCATGAATGGCAAGGGGGATATGAAATCAATTAAGATTGATGACGGTCTTATTAAAGATGGTGATGTTGAGATTATTGAGGACTTAATTTTGGCGGCTCATTTAGATGCTAGGAAAAAACTAGAGGCGACATCAAAAGAAAAAATGTCTGATATAACTTCAGGGCTTTCTTTGCCACCCGGTATGAAATTACCGTTTTAATTATACTTATAAAAAGAATATTTCTTTATGGAGCAAAATATTTCCGGCTCAGAAATTGAGCAATTAATTCAACTACTATCTCGTTTACCCGGTCTTGGCCCTCGCTCTGCTCGTCGTGCGGTTTTGCATTTAATTAAAAAAAAGCAAAGCCTTATGCAGCCCTTAAGTTCGGCGCTTGAGAGGGCTTTAGAAAAAGTAACTATCTGCCCAATTTGCAATAATATTGATAGTTGCTCGCCATGCTCAATTTGCACTAATCAGCGCAAAAAGATAAGTAAGGTTTTAATTGTTGTTGAAGATGTTGGGGATCTTTGGGCGCTTGAAAGAGCGGGTATTGGCCACGTGCTTTATCATGTGCTTGGCGGCGTATTATCACCACTTGATGGCATTGGCCCTGACGATCTTTTTATTGATAATTTAATAAATCGGGCAGGTGATTTTGATGAAATTGTTTTAGCCGTTAATGCCACTATTGAAGGGCAAACTACCGCTCATTATATCGCTGATAAATTAAGTGGTATTGATATTAAAATCACTCGCCTTGCGCACGGAGTGCCCGTTGGTGGCGAGCTTGATTATCTTGATGAGGGAACGCTTACTCAGGCGCTAAAAGCTCGATCGGACTTTGATTAAAAATTTGAACTAAATAAATTATGCGCCGCCATTTTTTGTTTTTAGCCACGCTTGGCCACAAGCTTTAGTTAAATCACGAATTTTAAGAATATAGCTTTGGCGCTCAGTAACAGAAATTACCCCGCGAGCATCAAGCAGGTTAAAAATATGTGATGCTTTTATTGCTTGCTCGTAAGCTGGCACGGCTAATGTGTGCTTTTCGCCTTCATCACCGATTTTTAATAGGTCATTACATTCTTGCTCGGCATCTGCAAAATGAGCAAAAAGCATTTTTGTATTAGCGGCTTCAAAATTATATTTTGAAAATTCTTGCTCATTTTGCAAAAACACATCGCCATAGCTAACTTTTTTATCGCCCTCTAAACCATTAAAATTTAGATCATAAACATTTTTTACGCCCTGCACATACATTGCTAGGCGCTCAAGGCCATAAGTTAATTCGCCTGTAACAGGATTACATTCAACGCCTGCTACTTGTTGA
>JAJRPR010000190.1 GCA_024280655.1 Alphaproteobacteria bacterium
CTGAAACGGTTTCGGGCTTTGATGATGATATGGAACAAAATAAGCAGGAGCGCTCATAATGGATAATACAACTATTGGGCTTATTGTTTCGGGCGGAATGCTATTTTTAGTGTTTGCTGGTATGCGAGTTGGTTTTGCCGCTGCTTTAACAGGCCTTGTTGGTCTGGTATGGGTGTTTTGGGCGAAGAAAAATTATGCGGGTGATGATTTTGTTTGGGCGCTAACGGTTGCGGTGAAAACTGCTGGGCAAGTACCACACTCAAAAATCTCTATGCAGGCGCTTTCGCTTATACCGACATTCATTCTTATTGGGTTTTTGGCCTATTATGCTGGTTTGACTAAATCATTATTTGATGCGGCGAAAAAATGGATTGCTTGGCTTCCGGGAGGTTTGGCGGTTTCGACAGTATTTGCAACGGCTGGTTTTGCTGCCGTTTCTGGCGCATCAGTTGCGACGAGTGCGGTTTTTGCTCGCATTGCAATTCCTGAAATGCTTAAAATTGGCTATGATAAACGCTTTGCGGCTGGTGTTGTTGCGGCGGCTGGCACGCTAGCTTCACTTATTCCACCATCAGCAATTTTGGTGATTTATGCGATTATTGTTGAACAAGATGTTGGGGCTTTGCTAATTGCTGGATTTTTACCGGGGGCGTTTTCGGCACTTATATATGGTGGCATGATTGTTCTTATGGCGATGGTTTGGAAAAAATTAGGGCCGCCCGTTACAGGCTTTACTTGGAAAGAACGCTTTGCTTCGCTTCCGGGAGTGTTCCCGATTTTCTTTGTGGTGATGATAATTATTTTCTTCATCTATAATCCATTTGGCGGAGATGCGTGGGGCACGCCAACTGAGGGCGGGGCGCTTGGGGCTTTTGTGGTGCTTATTATGGCACTTATCAAGGGAATGCGCTGGCAACAGCTAAAGCAGGCATTGCTTGAAACAGCTAAACTCTCGGTGATGATTTTTACCATTATTTGGGGCGTTTTGATTTATGTGCGCTTTTTAGGATTTGCAGATTTACCGGGGGTTTTTTCAGATTGGATTACCTCGCTTAGTGCTAGCCCGATGATGATTTTAGTAATGATATTATTGGCCTATGCCGTGTTGGGCATGTTTATGGACGCTATTGGCATGTTGGTTTTGACGCTCCCAATAGTTTATCCTGCGGTGATTGCGCTAAATGGTGGTGAGGATGTGTTGGCAGCAGATGCGGCATTTGGTATGGGTGCGGTTGGTTTTTCAATTTGGTTTGGCATTATTGTGGTGAAGATGGCGGAGCTATGTCTAATTACGCCGCCCATTGGGCTAAATTGTTTTGTGGTGGCAGGGGTGCGACCTGATATTTCGGTGCAAGATGTGTTTTGGGGCGTATCACCATTTTTCATCGCTGATGCGCTAACCATTGCGGCTTTAATAGCTTTTCCAGCCATTGTGTTATATTTACCAAACCTATTGCTGGGTGTGTAGTTTTGTATATTTTTGCGGGGACTATTTGAAACCAATATGAGAAGTAAAACCCGCAAGGGACAATCGCCAATAAGAGAATGTTTCGCTTAAATTGGCCTCAGAAATCCCGCCCTGCAAAATAATATCCATCTCTAAAATAGCATCACCTTCATTATCAAGATAGGCTCTAGAAAACCGCTTAGTTTGATTCCATTTATTGATAGTTTCATTTGTTGGCTTAATTAAAAAGCCAACTCGAAAATTCATGTCCTCACAAATAAATTGCGTAGAGCAATTCCTAAACCTAATGGAATAGGGAATATTATCAATTTTACCAATTATTTTTGGATTGCGATCTACCTGATAAGAAAGTGTAGCACTGCCAAATTGACGAGCAGTTACAACAATTTCATCAATATTCGATCCATCAATTAGGTTTTGTGAAAATGCACTCAAAGGAGCAAATGCAAGTAGAATCAATATTAAGAATTGAGCAAGTTTTTTAATCATCAAACAGATATTTCATAAAAAACTTAAAACCCCGTCAATAAACGAAGATAAGGATAAAATGGCGGCATGAGGTGTTCACACTCCATTCTATCAGTATAGCGAGCTTTGGGCTCGCCGGCGCTAGCGCCGCCCCATCGGAGCGTGAGCAAAGCGAACTAGCGTGAGATATATAAAACTCGTGAGATAAATTCTACTAACGTTTAATATATTCTATCAGGACAGCGAGCTTTGGGCTCGCCGGCGCTAGCGCCGCCCCATCGGAGCGTGAGCAAAGCGAACTAGCGTGAGATACATAAAGAGCATCACTTCTTCTCCAAGAAATCATCATAAAAGCTTTCCATATGTTGCGACCATATAGAAAATGCTTGCTCAACATTAGTAATTGTAACGCCACCACCAAGATTAACATCCATTTCAAGCGTTGCGTCATCGTCATCGTCAAAATATAGTTTTGTCCAACGTTTATTAAAATTCCACTCGTTGGCTTTTTCTAAATCTATAACTGGCTTGATTATAAATGATTGAAAATAGAAATCTTCACAAGAATTCTCTTCAGTGCAGTTTCTAAAAGTTAAATAATATGGATTGCCCTCAATCCTACCTCTTATAGCAGGTTCACCCTCATCATCACGCTGTAAAGTTGCAGATCCATAACCTTTAGCAATATTTACAATTTCATCGATGTCTGAACCATCAATTAGCGTTTGTGCAAAAGAATTAGTAGAAAATAGCGCTAAGGATAAAATTGCAAATATTACGTTTCTTATATTTAATTTGATATTCATTATCATCTCCATGTACCATTTGAAGAATCAGGTAACAATACAGCACATTAAAATTAAAATTAACAAGCAAAATTTGATTCTGATAATCAGATTTGCTATAAATTATTAATGCAAGGCATTGTCCTTGTCCTAAGTACATAATTTTGGCTTAATTACATAAATTTTGAGTAAAAAACTACCAATATGCTTTTAATAGTCCTTTAATTCTCACAAAAACAGTATTTTTAATAATAGGGGCATTATTTTTGGAAAATATGCTAAATTGCCTTGACGAGAATGCTAGGGGAAGGTATAGCCAGCCCAACTTAGCGTTAGGTCGTGATTTGTTTTTAGGTTTTCAATCGCAAAGATTGGGTAATCAGACAGATCAAACACATCGCTTAGGGAATAGACGCTAACATCGTCGAGTACATGAATGCCAGTGTTTTGGTGTTCCGCTGTGTAAGAAAAGGCGCTACCGCCCCCTAATAGGGACGGGCTAGCGTTTTGAATGTATGTTGCGCCTATTCAAAAGAGAGAATTGAAACAGTAAAACTAAGGGTTTGAGCGAAAATGCCGACCATTAACCAACTGATAAGAAAGCCTAGGCAAAAAAAGCCAAAGCGTAATAAAGTTCCTGCGATGGAGGCTAACCCACAAAAGCGTGGCGTTTGCACTCGTGTTTATACAACAACACCAAAGAAACCGAATTCCGCTTTACGTAAAGTTGCCAAGGTGCGCTTGACTAATCAGCGTGAAGTAATTTCATATATTCCGGGTGAGGGACATAATCTGCAAGAGCACTCTGTTGTGCTTATTCGTGGTGGTCGTGTTCGTGATCTTCCGGGTGTTCGTTATCATATTTTACGTGGCGTGCTTGATACGCAAAGCGTAAAAGATCGTAGACAGCGCCGTTCAAAATATGGCGCTAAGCGTCCAAAATAAATAGGAAAACATAGATATGTCTCGTAGGCACCGTGCAGTAAAACGTGAAGTTAATCCAGATCCAAAATTTGGTGATCTAGTTGTAACTAAGTTTATGAACTCATTAATGCTAGATGGTAAAAAATCTACCGCTGAGCGCATTGTTTATGGTGCGTTTGATTTGGTGCTTGAACGTTCAAAGCAAGACCCAATTTCTGTGTTCCATCAAGCACTAGAGAATATTCGCCCTTCAGTTGAGGTTCGCTCTCGCCGTGTTGGTGGTGCAACTTATCAGGTTCCAGTTGAGGTTCGTACAGAGCGCCAACAAGCACTTGCTATTCGTTGGTTAATTGAGAGCGCTCGTAAGCGTGGTGAAGATACTATGGTTGGTCGTCTTTCAGGTGAGCTTATGGATGCAGTTAATGGCCGTGGGCAAGCAGTTAAAAAGCGTGAAGATACGCACAAAATGGCAGATGCAAACCGTGCATTCGCTCATTATCGTTGGTAGAGGTTTAGAGTAAAGATTATGGCACGTGAATACGACATTAAAGATTACCGTAATTTTGGCATTATGGCGCATATTGATGCGGGTAAGACCACAACTACCGAACGTATCCTTTATTATACGGGTAAAAGTCACAAGATTGGTGAAGTTCATGATGGCGCTGCCACTATGGATTGGATGGAGCAAGAGCAAGAGCGTGGTATCACTATTACCTCTGCCGCAACCACCACTTTTTGGAACGATCGCAATGGCAAAAAGCATCGCTTTAATATAATTGATACACCGGGGCACGTTGATTTCACTATTGAAGTTGAAAGATCATTGCGTGTACTTGATGGTGCGATAGCGCTTCTTGATGCCAATGCTGGTGTTGAGCCGCAAACGGAAACTGTTTGGCGTCAAGCTGATAAATATAAAGTTCCACGTATGATTTTTGTCAATAAAATGGACAAAATCGGCGCTGATTTTTATCGTTGTGTTGAGATGATTGAAAGCCGCCTTGGGGGCACTCCAGTTGTTACTCAGCTTCCAATTGGTGCTGAGAGTGAATTTGTTGGTATTGTTGATCTGATTGAAATGAATGCACGTATTTGGCGCTCAGAAGATCTTGGTGCGCAGTGGGACGTTGTTGAAATTCCTGAAGACCTTAAAGAGCGAGCACAAGAATTTCGTTTGAAAATGATAGAGACTATTGCAGATCTTGATGATGATGTAATGATGGCTTATCTTGAAGGTGAAATGCCTGATAATGATACTATTCGTAGGCTTATCCGCAAAGGTACTTGCGATGTAGCGTTTTTCCCTGTGCTTTGTGGCTCTGCCTTTAAAAACAAAGGTGTGCAGCCATTACTTGATGCAGTGATTGATTTTCTTCCTTCCCCGCTTGATGTTCCTCCTATTACTGGAATTGATGCGAAAACCGAAGAAGAAGTTGTGCGTGAGCCATCTGATGATGCGCCATTTTCAATGTTAGCATTTAAGATTGCTAATGATCCGCACATGGGATTACTTACATTTTGTCGTATTTACTCAGGCAAGCTAGAGCAAGGCTCAATGGTTGAAAACACCGTTAAGGGTAAGCGTGAGCGTGTTGGTCGTATGTTTGAAATGCACTCAAATTCTCGTGAGCAAATTTCAGAAGCGTTTGCTGGTGATATTGTGGCAATCGTTGGTCTTAAAGATACAACAACAGGTGATACTCTTTCAGTTGCTAGTTCGCCAGTTATTTTGGAGCGTATGGAATTTCCTGATCCAGTTATTGAGATTGCGGTTGAGCCAAAAACTAAAGCTGACCAAGAAAAAATGGGCATTGCACTAAATCGCTTGGCGGCAGAAGATCCTAGTTTTAGAGTTAAATCAGATGAAGAGAGCGGGCAGACAATTATCGCTGGTATGGGCGAATTGCACCTTGATATTTTGATTGATCGTATGAAGCGTGAATTTGGTGTTGAGGCAAATATTGGTCAACCTCAAGTTGCTTATCGTGAGACTATTACTCGTTCAACTGATATTGATTATACCCATAAAAAACAATCTGGTGGCTCTGGTCAGTTTGCTCGTGTTAAAATGACTATTGAGCCAAATGAAGTAGGTGAAGGTTTTACCTTTGAATCTAAAGTTGTTGGTGGTAATGTTCCAAAAGAATATATTCCGGGTGTTGAAAAAGGTATCAAGAGCGTAATGGGTGCTGGTATTTTAATCGGCTTTCCTATTATTGACGTAAAAGTAACGCTTAATGATGGTGCCTATCATGATGTTGATAGTTCGGTTCTGGCTTTTGAAATTGCAGGTCGTGCAGGTTTCCGTGAAGCTCTAGCTCAAGCGGGGCCAAAAATACTTGAACCTGTAATGAAGGTTGAAGTTGTAACGCCTGAAGATTATATGGGTGATGTCATTGGTGATCTTAATTCACGCCGTGGACAAATTCAGGGCACTGAAAGCCGTGGTATTGCTCAAGTAATTAATGCGTATGTACCACTTGCCAATATGTTTGGTTATGTAAACAATTTGCGCTCCATGAGTCAGGGTCGCGCACAATATACTATGGTGTTTGATCACTATGAACAGGTACCCAAAGCGGTTGCCGTCGAAGTTATGGAAAAATATTCCTGATTTTGAATAAATTAATTAGATTAGAAGGTTGGCTCTTAGAGCTAATGAAAACGGAGAAAGAAAATGGCTAAAGAAAAATTTGATCGCAGTAAGCCACACTGTAACGTCGGTACAATTGGTCACGTTGATCATGGTAAAACAACTCTAACTGCTGCTATTTCTAAGGTTTTAGCTGAAGCAAGTGGTGGCGTAGCAACTGCATTTGACGAAATTGATAAAGCTCCCGAAGAAAAAGCTCGTGGCATTACAATTTCAACTGCTCACGTTGAATATGAAACAGAAAATCGTCACTATGCGCACGTTGATTGCCCTGGTCACGCCGATTATGTTAAAAATATGATTACTGGTGCGGCGCAAATGGATGGTGGTATTCTTGTTGTATCAGCAGCTGATGGCCCAATGCCTCAAACTCGTGAGCATATTTTGTTGGCGAAACAGGTTGGTGTTCCAGCTATGGTAGTGTTCCTAAATAAAGTTGATCAAGTAGATGATGAAGAGCTACTTGAGCTTGTTGAAATGGAAATTCGTGAATTGCTTGATATGTATGATTTTCCGGGTGACGATATTCCAATTATTCGTGGCTCAGCTCTTGCGGCTGTTGAAGGTCGTGATGACGAAATTGGCAAAAACGCAATTCTTGAACTAATGAAAGCAGTTGATGAATATATTCCGCAACCTGTTCGTCCAATTGATAAACCGTTTCTAATGCCGATTGAAGATGTTTTCTCAATCTCAGGTCGTGGTACAGTTGTTACTGGTCGTGTTGAACGTGGTGTTATTAACGTTGGCGAAGAAATTGAAATCGTTGGCATTAGAGAAACACAAAAAACAACCTGTACTGGTGTTGAAATGTTCCGCAAGCTGCTTGATAGAGGTGAAGCTGGTGATAATATTGGTGCGCTTATTCGTGGTATTGATCGTGAGCAAGTTGAACGTGGTCAAGTGCTTTGTGCTCCGGGATCAGTTAATCCGCACACAAAATTCATTGCAGAAGCATATAGTTTGACAAAAAATGAAGGTGGTCGTCATACTCCATTCTTCACAAATTATCGCCCACAATTTTACTTCCGTACAACAGACGTTACAGGTGTTGTAACTCTTAAAGACGGTGTAGAAATGGTTATGCCGGGTGATAATGTTGAAATTAATGTTGAACTTATCGTTCCAATCGCCATGGAAGAGAAACTACGTTTCGCTATTCGTGAAGGCGGAAGAACAGTTGGTTCGGGTGTTGTTGCTAAAATCGTTGATTAAGTGAATAGTTAGATATTTTGATGTGGCGCATAAGTGCCGCATCACTTTAACAGTTAGAAAAGAATACAGATGAATTCTCAAAACATTCGCATAAGGCTTAAAGCGTTTGACCATCGTGTGCTAGATAGCTCAACACGTGAAATCGTCAATACGGCGAAGCGTACAGGTGCTCAAGTTCGTGGTCCAATTCCATTGCCAACGAGAATTGACAAATATACCGTCAATCGCTCACCGCACGTGAATAAGAAAAGTCGTGAACAATTTGAAATTCGCACACATAAGAGGCTTTTGGATATTATTGATCCAACACCGCAAACTGTTGATGCACTTATGAAACTAGATCTTGCCTCTGGTGTAGATGTAGAAATTAAACTTTAGGCATTTGCTTCTTGGTTTTTCCTTGAAGTAGAAAATGCAAAAATTATAACAAGAGAATGGTTTTATTACTAAAATTATCTCTTAAGCTTGAAAGAAGGTAGAAGTGATGCGCTCTGGATTGATCGCTCAGAAGCTGGGAATGACCCGCATATTTAACGAGGACGGAACTCTTATTCCTGTCACCGTTTTGGGTCTGCAAAACTGCCAAGTGGTAGCTCAGCGAACTGTAGATAAAGATGGCTATACCGCTTTGCAACTTGGAGCTGGTGCCGCAAAAGTTAAGAACACACCAAAAGCTCAGCGTGGGCAATTTGCAGTGGCTAAAGTTGAGCCAAAGCGCCACGTTGGTGAATTTCGTGTTAGTGCTGAAAACCTTATTGAAGTAGGCTCATCTATGCTTGCTGATCATTTCAAAGAAGGTCAGTTAGTTGATGTAACTGGTACATCGATTGGTAAGGGTTTTGCTGGTGCAATGAAACGTCACAATTTTAGCGGACTTCGTGCAACTCACGGTGTTTCTATCTCTCACAGGTCGCACGGTTCAACTGGTAACTCACAAGATCCGGGTAAAGTTTTCAAAGGTAAGAAAATGGCTGGTCACATGGGTGATGAGCGAGTGACTACGCAAAATGTTGAAGTTGTAAAAACAGATGTTGATCGTGGTCTTATCATGGTTAAAGGTTCTGTTCCGGGATCAAAAGGCGGCTGGATTAGAGTTCAAGACGCTGTGAAAAAGCCAAGTCCAAAAGATGTTGCATTTCCGGGTTCTTTCAAAGCTCCTGAAGTTAAAGCAGAAGCTGCTCCTAAAGAAGTTGTAAAAGAAGCTGCTACAAATGAAGCTGTTGATGGAGGGCAAGAATAATGGAACTCAAAATAACAACTCTTAGCGGCAAAGCTTCTGGTAAAATTGATTTGAATGAGAAATTGTTTGGTCTTGAGCCTCGAGCGGATATTCTTCAACGTATGGTTCGTTACCAATTAGCAAAGCGGCAAGCTGGTACACACGACGTTAAGAACCGTTCAGAAATTCGTGGTTCAATGAGAAAATTTGTACCGCAAAAAGGTTCGGGCGGCGCACGCCACTCAACCAGAAAAGCTAATCTTTTTAGAGGTGGTGGCCGTGCTTTTGGTCCAACCCCAAGATCACATGCTTTTGTTCTACCGAAAAAAGTCCGTGCATTAGCGCTAAAACATGCGCTTAGTGCAAAGGCAAAAGCTGGAGAGTTAATCATACTTGATAAAGCAGAAGCAAAAGACGCTAAGACTTCTAGCGCAAGAAAATTATTTGAAACTCTTGGTTTGAGCAATGCTCTTATTATTGATGGTGCAGAACTAAATAAGAATTTTTCACTTGGTGCGCAAAATGTGCCAATGATTGATGTTCTTCCAGTTCAGGGTATTAATGTTTATGATATTTTACGTCGTAATAAGCTTGTTTTAACTAAAGCTGCGATTGAAGCTTTGGAGGCACGACTAGCATGAGTAAAACCTCAAATTACGACATTATCCGCAATCCAGTAGTTACAGAAAAATCAAC
>JAJRPR010000191.1 GCA_024280655.1 Alphaproteobacteria bacterium
CGCCTAGCCAGAATTGCTAAACTAGGGTAGTTATTACATTTTAACAATTAGGTGTTTCATGCAACGAATTGCAATCTTGGGTGGGTGCGGTGCTGGCAAGTCTACCTTAGCTAGAAACCTTGCAAAAATTACTGGTTTGCCCTTATTCCATTTAGATCAAGAATTTATGAGCTTTCACGCCGATTTAGTCGCCAAACAAAGTTGGATAATTGATGGTAATTATAGCAATAGCGCTAGCGAACGCATAAATCGTGCTGATATGCTGATATTGTTTGATTTGCCTACCTATATTTGTCTTTATAGAGTTATCAAACGTATATTTCTTAATTATGGCAAAGCTCGTCCTGATTCTGCTGATGGTTGTACCGAAAGATTTGATCTTGGGTTTTTGCAATATGTGATAAAATTTAGGCGAAATAAAATGCCAAACATGCGCAATATCGTAAAGCAAAGAGCAAAACATACAGAACTATTCATTGTAAAATCCAGTAAAGATCTACAAAAAATCTATTACCATTTTGATATGGTCTTAAAACAAGGTAATTCTAAAAATGCCTGAACTTAGTTTTGAGCGCTTTGCGCCCTTTAGCACAGATCAAATGCTCTCATTAGTTGCGGATATTAAATCTTATCCGAGATTTGTGCCAAATTGCGCTGATACTAGAGTAAGAGCTGGGAAAGATAAAAATATCAGCTTTGCTACAATGTCGGTGCAACTTGGCCCTATTGAGCAGACCTATACTAGTGAGGTGATTATAGACAAAAGCGCAAAGACTATAAGTGTAACTGCCATTGATGGGCCTTTTAGCCATCTTGAAAGCGAGTGGCAATTTATTGAGCAAGAGGGGGGTAGTTTAATCAGGTTTGATATTGATTTTGGTTTCTCTAACCCTTTGCTTGGCAAAATTGCTGAGCCAATTTTTGCACAAAAACAGAGCGAAATTTTAGACGCTTTTATAGAAGAGGCTAAGCGGCGTTTTTCTTAAGCTACACTATAATACTCTTTATTCTTACCTCCACCCGCTCTTATCCTATACCCCCACCCTCAATCCCTCCCCGCGAGGGGGAGGGAAGTTATTCATTTCCAACTATATCTAATTAAGCTTCTCTTTATTCTCCCTCCCCCTTGCGGGGAGGGCTGGGGTGGGGGTTCTAATATTGTTATGTCCAAAACCTACAATATGTTTGATCACAAAAAGGAATTATTGCAACTGCTCTAAGACTAATTTTAACGCTCGAAGCACACTTGCCTCACGAATAAACTCACGTGATTTATCAATCCCAAACAGCTCTTTTGAATGGAAAACATTGTCGCCCATTGCCAATGCAAAATGTACCAAGCCTACGGGCTTTTCCTTTGTGCCGCCAGTTGGGCCAGCAATGCCTGTAATTGAAATTGCGATACCTGCACTAGTGTTAGCTAGTGCGCCTTTTGCCATAGCTATTGCCACTTGCTCAGAAACCGCACCATATTCATCAATCAAAGCCATTGGCACGCCAGCCATTTGATTTTTTGCCTCATTGGCATAGGTAACAAACCCGCCAAAAACCACACTAGAAGAGCCTGAAATAGAGGTGAGGGCGGCAGCTACTAGTCCTCCTGTGCAACTCTCAACTGTTATAATAGTTTTTTTCTGCTTATTTAGCGAAGTAATAACAGAAGTTGCTAAAGCTTGGATTTTTTTTGAAAACATTATTTATCTCTTGGTAATTCAATAGTTGCGCTGGCCATTGTTGCCAAACCTTCTTTGCGTCCTAAAAAGCCCATGCTTTCAGATGTGGTGGCTTTCACTGAAACTCTATCAATGGAAATATTACAAATATTGGCAATGGACTGTCGGATTTTTTGTGTGTGCGGCGATATTTTTGGCTCTTCAGCTATTATGGTAACGTCCATGTTATTTATGCGGCCATTGCGTTTTACTAATTCACTAATTGCAAATTCCAAAAAAGTCTTTGACGGCTCGCCTTTCCATTTCTTTGCAGAGGGTGGAAAATGCGTGCCAATATCACCAAGTGCCAAAGCGCCCAAAATTGCATCGGTTAAAACGTGTAGCACCGCATCAGCATCTGAATGGCCTTTTAATTTTGCATCATGAGGGATTTTTACACCGCCCAAAATAACTTCATTACCCTGTTCAAATTGATGCACATCGTAAGCTGTCCCAACTCGTGTTTCCATTATTTGCCCCATATCTAATATTCTTTCTGCACGCAAGAAATCCTCAGCTGTGGTAATTTTAATGTTATCAACAGAGCCCTCACACATAGCAACTTCAATCCCTGCCCATTCAGCAATGGCGCTATCATCACTAAAACTATCGGAAAAAGAAATCGCTTTTTTATGTGCATTATAAATGCTTTCGAAATGAAATCCTTGCGGGGTTTGTGCCGCATAAAGTTGCGTTCTATCTTCCGAGCCACCAATAATTTTACCATTGCTTGAGCGTTTAATACTATCAATCACATTTGTAACTGGTAAAACTGCTTCATATTCTTGTAGAGCAATTACGACATTATTGACGGTTTGCTGCTCTATAAAAGGCCTTGCACCATCATGAATAAGTACAAGCTCAGGTTGATGCTTTTTAAGTGCCTTTAAGCCCTCAAACACCGAAAGTTGACGGGTTTTGCCGCCCGAAACAGGCTCTAAAAGCCGCTCGCCATGTAAATTAAGCGAAGAGTATAACTCGCTATCATCTTTGTGAATGATAGGGATTATATAGTCAATTATATCCATTTTAATGAATTGATTTATGGTTCGTTTAAGGACAGGAACGCCATTAATTGATTTATATTGCTTTGGTAAATCATCGCTTTTAGTGTTGGCACGAGTACCACGCCCACCTGCGACAATAATAATTGCAATTTTTTTATTCATTAGATAAACGCCATTTTTTTCTATATCTAGCACTCAAATGAATATTTGCAAAAATAAAATAATATCATTAAAGTGATTATTTTTAAGGCAAATTAGTAGAATGACTATTTTTAAGGCACGGATTTCTTTAAGGTATGAGTATTTTTTCAGATAAATTACAAATAGGCAAGCACCAGCTTAAAAACCGTGCTTTTCTTGCGCCAATGGCAGGAATAACCGACGCACCATTTCGCTCACTAGCTGTAAAATATGGCGCAGGACTTGTAGTTTCTGAAATGATAGCTAGTGCATCTTTGGGCACGGGGCAAAAAGATATGTTGCGCCGCTTAAATAATAATTCTGATGAATTACATAAAAATAATATGCCGCACGTTGTGCAACTTTCTGGTAATGAAGAAGAATGGCTTGAACTAGCCGCAAAAATTGCAAAGCATGCAGGCGCTGATATTATTGATATTAATTTTGGTTGTCCATCAAAGCGTGTAACTACTGGTTTTGCTGGCGCTGCCCTTATGCGAAAACCAGACAAGGCTTTACGCCTTATTGAAGCGGTTACTAATGCAACAGAGCTGCCTATAAGCGTGAAAATGCGACTTGGTTGGGATAATGACAATATCAATGTGCTTGAAATTGCCTCTCTAGCGCAAAGCGCTGGGGCGCAAATGATTATTGTACATGCCCGCACTCGTCAGCAATTTTATAAGGGCAAGGCAGACTGGCGTAAAGTTAAAGAGGTTGTTGAGGCGCTTGAAATTCCTGTCATTATAAATGGCGATATTATTGATGAGAATAGCGCTAGCTTAGCTCTTAAGCAATCTGGCGCTGCTGGAGTAATGATAGGGCGAGCGGCGCTTGGCAGGCCTTGGCTCGTTGGGCAGATTGGGGCGTTTCTTGAGGAAGAAGATGCGCCTGTTTCGCCAAATATAGAGCAGTTAGGGCAAGTCATTATTGAACATTACAATGCAATGATGAGTGAGTATGGTGAGAAATTAGCAATTCGTATTGCTCGTAAGCATTTGAGGAAATATGTCGAGTGCTCAAGCGTTAAAATTACAAAAGAGCAAATGCAAAACCTACTAACAAATACAAATGCCAATCAAGTAATAAGCAATATATCACAGATATTTAACTCAAAAAACTCAGTTGCAGCATGAAGAAACAATTAAGCAATTTTGATAATGCAATTTTTTCATCGCTTTCGCAGCCAGTTTTAATTTGTGATAGTGAGAATAAGTTGATGCATGCAAATTATTCGGCAGAAGATTTTTTCTCTATGTCTATAGCAAGCCTGTTAAAACTAGCTTTAGATGATTTTATTCCTTTTGGCTCACCAATCCTTAGTATGGCAGGAAAAATTGCTAAAAATAACGCTCCCATTTCTGAATATAGAATTCGCCTTACTAGCGATTTTAGAGAAATTGCTGGAAATAGTGAAGCACGTATTGTTGATGTTTTTGCAACTCCTTTATTAGGGTTTGAAGATAGAATTATCCTATTATTTCAAGAAAGAACTACCGCTGATAAAATTGATAGGCAATTAATCTCACGAAATGCCGTTCGCTCTGTTTCTGGCCTTGCTGCAATGTTAGCGCATGAAATTAAAAACCCACTCTCAGGCATAAAGGGGGCGGCGCAATTATTAGAAAAATCTGTTCTAGAGGCAGATGTGCCACTAGCTCGTTTAATCAAAGACGAAACAGATAGAATTGTTAATCTGCTAGAAAAAGTTGATATCTTTGGTGATGAAAGGCCTCTTTTAAGTGAGGCGATTAATATTCATGTGGTGCTTGATAGGGTAAAATTATTAGCAAAAAGCGGTGATGCAACAAATATAGAATTTATTGAGCAATATGACCCTTCTTTGCCACCAGTTTTGGGAAATAAAAATCAATTAATTCAGGTATTATTGAATTTAGTAAAAAACTCTACTGAGGCGTTAAATGAGACGAATTTTCCAACTATAAAACTTTCAACAGCGTATAGACCCGGTATTCATATGTCTATTGCTGGAGTAAAAAGTAAAATTTCCTTGCCACTAGAAATTATTATTGAAGATAATGGGGCAGGGGTATCGCAAGATATTTTATCAAACATGTTTGATCCGTTCGTAAGCACTAAACCAAATGGAACAGGTTTAGGCTTGGCATTAGTTGCTAAAATAATAGGTGATCATGGCGGCATAATAGACGTTGAAAGCCAAAAAGGTAAAACACGCTTTAGAATTCTATTGCCAATAGCTGATGAGAAGCAATCACAAAATAAACAATTAAATTCTAATAATTTTGAGGATAAGAATAAATGAGTTCGCCAATTATTCTATTAGCAGATGATGATGATGCAATAAGAATGGTATTAAATCAGGTGCTTACTCGTGCGGGATATGAAGTGCGCCCAACAGGTAATCTTTCAACAATGTGGAATTGGGTAAGTCGAGGTGAGGGCGATCTGCTTATTTCTGACGTTATGATGCCAGATGGCAATGCGTTTGATTTAATGCCTAAAATTAAATCAGCAAGACCAGATTTACCTGTGATAATTATGAGTGCGCAAAATACTTTTATGACTGCCATTAGGGCATCAGAGGAAGGGGCATATGAATATTTACCAAAACCCTTTGACATAGATGAGGTTCTATCCATTGTTTCTCGGGCATTAAGTGAAGTAGAAAGGCCTAAAAAAGATAAGGCTGTTGCAGAAAATAAGGATAATATGCCGCTAGTTGGGCGCTCACCAGCTATGCAAGAAATCTATCGATCATTAGCAAGATTAATGCAAACAGACCTTAGTGTTATGATTAGCGGTGAAAGTGGAACAGGTAAGGAATTGGTTGCAAGAGCACTGCACGATTATGGTAAGCGCAAGAATGGTCCATTCATTGCTATTAATATGGCTGCGATTCCAAAAGATTTAATTGAGGCAGAACTTTTTGGGCATGAAAAAGGGGCTTTTACTGGGGCAACGTCTCGTTCAATGGGTCGGTTTGAGCAAGCTGATGGGGGAACATTATTCTTAGATGAAATTGGCGATATGCCAATGGAAGCGCAAACTCGCTTGCTAAGAGTATTGCAAGATGGCGAGTTTACTATGGTTGGAGGGCGCAATTTAATTAAATCTGATGTTAGAATTGTGGCTGCAACTCATCAAGATTTGCAACAAATGATAATTCAAGGGCAATTTCGTGAGGATTTATATTATCGCCTAAATGTTGTGCCAATTAGTTTGCCGCCCCTAAGAGATAGAAAAGAAGATGTTGCAGATTTAGTTTCGCATTTCATGCGTGAGATGAGGCAAGAGGACGAACCAGTTAAATCTATCTCACAAAAAGCCATTGAATTATTGCAACTTCATTCTTGGCCGGGCAATGTGCGTGAATTAGAGAATATGGTAATGCGCCTAAATGCGCTTTATGCTGATGAAACAATTTCAGCTGAAATAATCTCGCTGGAATTAAATCGCAATGAAAATCATAGTGAAAATTCACTTTCAGATAATTTAGATTTAGGCAGCGCTGTTGAAAAATATATTGCTGGATTATTGAATGAATATGGTGATGAGCAGATAGAGGCTAATATATATCAAACGGTGATAGACAAGTTTGAAGCGCCATTAATTGCTATGACGCTCAATGCTTGTAAAGGAAATCAGATCAAAGCTTCAAAAATCTTGGGGTTAAATAGAAATACATTGCGCAAGAAAATTCGAGCGCATGATATTGAAATTACCAAACACTCTCGACGCAAATAAAATACTGTCACATTTTCGCAACATTTCCCTTGAAAAATAGATTTAATTACGCAATGATTTGCTTTTAATCTCAATTTTTTGCAAAAATAACAATATATGTGACATGAACGACACAAAACACCAAGA
>JAJRPR010000192.1 GCA_024280655.1 Alphaproteobacteria bacterium
ACCCCCACCTTTCTATCATACCCACGAGGAGTATAAGCAACCGCTTGCCCATCAGCACGCATAAGGCTTTTCGAATTTGTTGAGCCAAACAACACAATAGACATCATATCAACCTCGCAAGGATTAAAATCAATTAACTCAACTATTTTTATCGCCTCGTCTTTACGCCCTAAGGAGCGAGCAATAATCACTGGAGTCGTTGGAGGGCGATATTTTAGAAAAATCTCTTTTGCTCTATCAAGTAAATCTGTTCTACTTTTTGAGCGAGGATTATAAAATGCCGTTACAAAATCAGCTTTTGCCGCCCCCTCTAACCGCTCAATAATGTTTTCTTTTGGCGTTAGTAAATCGCTCAAGGATATAGCGCAAAAATCATGTCCTAACAATGCACCAACTCGATTTGATGCCATTTGCAACGCTGAAATTCCAGCATGAGAAATTATTTCAACTCGCTTGGCATTATCGCTAATTGCTCTTTTGCCGCTGGCATCAAGCAGCTCAAACACCAAAGAAGCCATTGCATATATTTGCCCATCACCCGAACAAATAAGCGCAACTTCTTTTCCCCTTGCGGCCAATTCTAGCGCATGACGCACTCGTTTTTCTTCATCTCCTAAAGGAAATCGATGCTCGTTTTGAGTTGCTTTTAGATCAGTAATTAAATCAAGATAAAAGCCATAAGCAACCCAATCAGAACTATTTTTAAGCGCCTTTATAGCTGAAATTGTACGCTGCTCATGCTCACCCGGCCCAATACCCACAATATGTAATATGCCTCTTGCTGCACCAAAACTTTCAATATCTATGGGCAAAGCGGCCTTACCAATGGCGCAAGTAGTACGTTTTGATTTTTGTTTTTCAACTATTAGCTCACCAGCTTTTATAGCGCTTGCCTCAGCAACCGAAGGCGTGCCAACTTCTGCTTTTACAATTTTTGAGGGGTTAGGAACTTGCTCTCTTGCTAGGCTATCAGCGGTAAAAAGGCGAAGCGGCACATTAAAATGCGCAGCCAATTCATTTATCGCTTTTTCATCTGCCTTAACATCTATTGAGGCAATGGCGGCAATAGAGAATGGTGAGAGATTATGCGCTTTAAGAATATTTTCAACTAAATCTATTAGCTCTTTTGTTGGGGCATTACGCTCCGCTCCTACGCCAATTATTAGTGTTTTTGGGTGATAGGTTAGGGTGTATATTTTTGCTATATTTTCGCTTATTGTTATTTTTACCTCACCCTGTTCATTTAACTCATAACCAGCCTCACCCAACCAATCAGCTGCCCCATCAACTACAATTTTTGCACCGTTCAAAACAGCACTCATAGCAGATTTTGCCAAGCCCGCATCTGCCAAAACATAACCCCTTGGAGGCTCATCAAGTGAGCGAGTAAATTGCCCATCAGAAGCACTAGTCTTTATAATTTTTGCAAGCAAAATATCAGCCAATTCTTGCGCCAATTCATTTGCACCATGATGCGCACCAAGTAGGGGGACAATATTTTCACCATCACTAGAAATAGCAATTACGGGCGCTTCATTAAATTTATCATTTAACATTGGTGCTAAAATTCGAATAAGAATGCCAGTAGCGCAAATACCAATT
Organism: Alphaproteobacteria bacterium; assembly: GCA_024280655.1. Taxonomy (GTDB): domain Bacteria; phylum Pseudomonadota; class Alphaproteobacteria; order Rhizobiales; family Devosiaceae; genus S141-66. The sequence goes on from JAJRPR010000192.1 coordinate 1,603, forward strand.
ATTGGCGTGCCCTCATTAAAGGCCTGTTGCACCATTTGCTTACTTGGCGAACATAGGATTTGCGCGTAAAACCTGCGAGCAATTTTACCTGCTAGCGCCTTACCTTTTGCAGAATAACAGATAATTACTGGCTCTATTCGCTCCAAACTTCACCTCCTTTATGGCTAATTATTATTGCAAAATAGGGCAATTCATCTTTGTCATAATCGCCAACATTTATTATTTGCTGATTTTCACAAGAAGCATTTATAACAATTTTTGCCCCCTCTATATGCCCGCTTTTTTTAAGCAGGTTCTTAATACGAGCGAAATGACGACCTATTTTTATTAGTGCCACAGCTTGTGCATTTTTCAACTCAACCAATAAGCGTTCATCATCAAGAGTTGCTGGCAGAATTTTTAAGATTTCATTGCGAGATACAAGCGGTTGAACAAGGGCACTAGAGGCTGCTTGCAAAGAAGTAATGCCGGGTATTACTTCAATTTTTATTTTACTTTTAAGGCGCTCAATTAAATACATAGCACTAGCGTAAAATAGCGGATCACCCTCGCAAATATAGGCAACATTTTGCCCCTCTTTAAGATGCTGCTCAATTTTCTTTGCTGCTTCATCATAGGCCTTTTTTGCTGGCTCTCGTTTGATTTCCATTGGAATATTTATTGGTAATAATATTGCGTCCTTTGATAGGAAATTTTTGGCAATTCCTAGCGCCCTTGAACTAGTATTAGGCTTTTGCCCAAAGGAAATGACAGGGGTTTCTTTTAATATTCTAACTGCCTTTATGGTCAGTAATTCAGGATCACCTGTGCCAACTCCGACTAAATAAAGCGTGCCAATCATTATGCTTGCCCCTTAATAAACGAGTATTGCATAATGGTTTTTTTAGGTTCAAACAAAGATATTTTGCCCTTTTGTTTAGCCCGAGCAATATCAATTTTAATAAGCTCGCCACCATAATTTTTATAACGCTCAAGCAGTGCTTGCTGCCCCT
>JAJRPR010000193.1 GCA_024280655.1 Alphaproteobacteria bacterium
CAGCAAATGTTAAATCAACTAAGCGCTTAGCCAATTTTTCCTGGCTTTCAATTTGAAACAGGTTTGAAACATGCCACACTTTTTCAGCGCTATCTTTAAGAGCGCTAACAAGTGCCTCATCATTATGCCCAAGCGCATTCACGCCTATCCCTGAATAAAAATCAAGATAAGAAATTCCCTCATCAGTAAAGAGGCGCATACCCTTGCCATGAGTAAAATTAAGATTAGAGCGAGCATAAGTATTATAAAGAGCCGACATTTTATTATCTTTCAAAACTAAAAACGCACCGCTTATGGGCGGTACGTTATTGTACATTCTAATAGGCTCATTATCGCCTAGCTAAGGATAAGTGTCAATCTTGTGCAAAACAGATAAATTTTTATTGAAAGGGCTTGCATAGCGTAAATCCATAGCTTTTTTTATTTTCTTTGGTAAAAACCGATGTTTTTCGGGGAAAACTGGATAGAAGAGCTTGCACAAGATTCATAAGATAATGTAGTGTGTAGGTACTTCGGGGGGCGCCAATGGGGTGCAAGGCGCACGAATTGCTAATGCTAAACCCGATCAATGTATTTTTGTAGAGTTTAGAACCGATATATTACTCATATCGGTATGGTGTTGGATTCTGTTTATTTTTGAGGATAAGGAAAACATATGGGCTGGACAGAAGATCGTGTTGAAACACTAAAAACGCTATGGGTAAATGGGCTCACGGCAAGCCAGATAGCAGGTGAGTTAGGGCAAGGCGTTACTAGAAACGCCGTCATTGGCAAAGTCCATCGACTTAAACTTGCCGCCCGTGCAAAGCCTGCAACTGCTAATGCTCGTGCAAAGGCTAATGCTCGTACAAGAAAAAAACCAACAGGACGCACCAGCACTACGAATAGCAATTATAGCGCGCCAAAAAGACGCTCAACCAATTCTGTAGCATCAAGCGCAGGGGCAACCGCTCTTAAGCCCTCTGCTGAAAGCGCTGTTGAGCTTAAAACCTCTCGTGAATTAGAAATTCCACTTGATGAAAGAGTAACTTTGCTTGAGTTAACTGAGGATAAATGCAAATGGGCTATTGGCGATCCATTGCACCCAGATTTTCATTTTTGTGGGCGTAAATCTTTAGAGAGCAAGCCATATTGTGAATTTCATTCAAAACGCGCTTATCATAAAATAGATCGTAAAAAGAAATAGCTTTTATCGAGCTATTTGAATTTTATTTTTACGCATTTTTAGATAATATTTAATGCCTGAAATGGCGCATTCCTGTAAATACCATAGCAATTTTTGCTTTATTTGCAGCAGCAATTACCTCATCATCACGGATTGAGCCACCCGGCTGAATAACTGCTGTTGCTCCTGCTTCTATTGCGGCAATTAGCCCATCGGCAAATGGGAAAAACGCATCAGATGCCACAACTGAGCCCTTTGTTAGAGCGCCACGCTCCCCTGCGGCTTTTGCTGCATCTTTTGATTTTTGATGTGCAATACGGGTTGAATCAATACGGCTCATTTGTCCAGCGCCAATACCAACCGTTGCTCCATCCTTTACGTAGATAATGGCATTTGATTTAACGTGTTTAGCGACTTTGGCAGCAATTTTTAGATCTGCTAATTCTTGCTCAGTTGGTGCTCTTTTTGTAACCACTTTAAGTTCACAATCATCAACATTTTGATTATCACTATCTTGAACAAGCATACCACCACTTATGCTCTTCATCATTAATGTCTTTGCTTTTGGATCAGGCATTTCATCAATTAATAACAGGCGTAAATTTTTCTTGCTTTCAATAATTGCCAATGCTTTTGGGCTAATAGAAGGAGCGATAATAACTTCGGTAAAAATTTTAACTATTTCCTCAGCTACACTAACATCAATTTCTCTATTAAGGGCAACAATGCCACCAAATGCGCTAGTTGGATCGCACTTTAGAGCGCTTTTATAAGCACTATCTAAATTTTGCTCTAAGCCAAACCCACATGGATTTGCGTGTTTAATAATTGCTACTACTGCAAATTCTTTAGGGTCAAATTCACTAATTAAAGCAATGGCTGCATCGGTATCATTTATATTATTATAAGATAATTTTTTTCCCTGCACTTGTTTGGCATTAGTAATGCCAATAGCGTTTGAGCCATCATCATAAAAAGCTGCCCATTGATGAGGGTTTTCACCATAGCGCATCTCTTCTATTAAAGAGCCTGAAAAAACTCGATAAGGAATATCTTTATAATCAAGGGTTTTGGCAAACCAGTTTGAAATTGCGCCATCATAATTTGCGGTTTTCGCAAAGGCTTTTGCTGCTAATTTTTGACGCTCAGCCAATGGAACTTGCCCATGTTCGCTAAGGTGCTTAATTACGTTTTCATAATCATTAGGGTCAACTATTGTTGTTATAAAGGCGTGGTTTTTTGCGCCTGAGCGGATCATTGCAGGGCCGCCAATATCTATATTTTCTATAATTTCATCATAATCAGCGCCAGATCTTACAGTTTCTTCAAACGGATAAAGATTAACCACCACCATATCAATGGTTGGAATTTGATGAATACGCATGGCGCTTTTATGAGCATCATCATCTCTTTTTGCCAATAGAGCGCCATGAACTTTTGGATGAAGGGTCTTTACTCGACCATCCATCATTTCAGGAAATCCAGTAAGTTCAGAAATATCAATAACTGGAACTCCGCTTTCTTGAAGAAGCTCTCTTGTGCCGCCAGTTGAAACAATTTCAATGCCTAAATCAGCTAAACTTGCAGCAAATTCGGCTACGCCTGTTTTGTCAAACACCGAAATTAATGCACGTCGCAATTTAGTTTTTTGCTCTGCTAACATTTTGATATCCTCTTAAGATAATTATTTGTTTTTTAATTGGTAATTTCTACTAGCTTTTTGCACAATGTCCCTAGTAATCACAATCTTTTTCTTTTGTCCTATAACCAAGTACTATATTTCATACTCGTCTAAAGCGAGCCACAAAAAACCCATCCATTGAGCCTGAAATATTGCCAGCAATTTTTGCTATTGGCAATGTTCTTAAATATCCATTTTTGCTAATAAAATGACTAAAATCTGTAATTTCCTCTTTTTTAATAGGAAGTTCTACAACTTCTTTATAGGTTTTAGAGATCCAGCTTGCCTGTTGCTCGCCTTCTTCAATTTCCAAAGAGCAAGTAATAAAGATTAAAACGCCATTTGGTTTTAGGCACTTAATAGCATTAGCAATTAATTCTCTTTGCAATTTTACCCGTTGCTTAATGTCATGTTGTTTTCTTTGCCAAATAAGTTCTGGGTGACGCCGAAAAGTACCAGTTGCTGAACATGGCGCATCAAGCAATATTCCATCAAATAAAGTTTTGGGACTATATGTTCTAGCGTCACTAACCTCAAGCTTGGCGCTATATTTAAGCCGCTCAAGATTGTCCTCCACTCTTTTTAGGCGCTCTTTATCTATATCTAGCCCTGTTACTTGATAATCTTGCTTTAATAATTGCGCTAATTTTCCACCCGGCGCTACGCACATATCTAAAACCGAAGCGCTCTTTTTAAGTTGCATAAGCCTTGCGGGCAAACTAGCAGCAACATCTTGCACCCACCAACTACCCTCATCATAGCCAACCATTTTATCAACTGCTTTATCTCGCTGATAAATGCGAATTACATCATTAAATATCTTTTGCCCATTTAGCTCGCTAATTAATTTTTCATTTTCATTTCGCAAAACTAAATCAAGCGGCGCTCCCTCAAGTAAAGCTTGTGCAAAATCTTCAATTACTTTTGCGCCATAAGATTTTTGCCATTTTTCAATAAGCCATTTTGGAAATAATAAATGATTTGGCAGATCTTTATATTTTTCAGCTTCTCGTTGTGCAGTGCGCAAAACCCCATTTACAAGTTTGGCTAAATGACGAGTTTTATTATTTTTCTTTGCGATTTCAACGGCCAAAAAAATTGAACTATGATCAGCTTGCTTTGGCATAAATAATAATTCAGCTAAAGCAATTCGTAATATGCTTTCAAAATTGGCGGAGCGGGCTGGCATGCCTTTTTTTAGTTGCTGCTCAAATATATAATTAATATGCCCATGTCGCCTTAATGCGGTAGTTATTAGCTTATTGGCCAAAGCTCTATCTCGGCTATCACTAATAATTGCCTCATTAAAGGGAATAAAGGGTGCGCCATTTAGCACTTTTGCTAAGCGTGTGATCGCTTGCTCTCGTACTTGTTGACCTGCTTGCTGACCTGATGGTGTTTTTTTACGATTATTGTTCAAAATTTTCTCATTTGGGTATATTATAGAAGGCTCTACGAAACTATAACAACATTTCTTTAGGAGCTAATTTATATCTATTTCCCTTAAAATCAGCAAAATATCAACAATATTGTGCTAATTTTAAGGAAAATATCTATTACACTATCTCCAAAATAAATATCACTATAGTTTCGTAGAGCCTTCTATAATAAAGTGATTATCATTATTAGGAAATATAACAAATATTATTATGAATAAAAAAACCTCAAATGCCAACAGGGCAGTAAAAGAGCGAGCAATAAAAGAAGCTCAAACTAGGCGTAAAAAATATCTTGCCGATGAAAAAAAGCAAGAAAAAGAAATTGGCGGGCGCAAAGGGCTTAATCCAACTCGCTATGGCGATTGGGAAAAAAAAGGCATAGTTTCAGATTTTTAACAAAAATAAACGCCCCTCTTTTGAAGGGGCGCTATTTTGAAAATAATCATTGGAGGGGGGATAGATTATTTTCGTTATTTAGTTTTTTTGCTTTTCGCACTTGTAGTGCTGTCAGAAAAATTATCATCTTGCTGGCTTCGTGAATCCATATAGCGATCAAATTCTTCACGATCTCTTGCCTTTTGCAAATTGTCCA
>JAJRPR010000194.1 GCA_024280655.1 Alphaproteobacteria bacterium
TGCGCCCTCATTATCAAATCGCACAATACCAATTTGGTTGAGACGTTGTTTATCTAATATTTTTATGGTTTTAGCTTTATATTCTTTACCATCATCTGAAGAGATTATACGAGCCAATATCCTATCACCAGCCGCAGGAGCGATTTTTGATCTAGGGGAGTTTTCGACCAAAATGTTTGGTTTTTTACTTAAAGCCTCATTCCATTTTACTGGGTAAGCAATAAGATGTTCTGGGTCAGCATCGTTAGGGATTTCAAGCACGCTAACGCTAGGTAAATGATTGCCTTGCTTAATAGGATTAACGCCACTCTTAGCCATCAATCCCTCTTGCTTCATCTCACGCAATAATTGTTTGAATGGGGTGCGCATTGCACCTTTTATATTAAAGGCTTTGGCAAGATCTCGCCGCCCCTTAATAGTGTCATCATTTTCTAGCGCTGCAATTATTTGCTGTTTAGTTGGTAGTGTAATTTTTGGTTTTTGTGCCATTATTTAGTTTTTGCAGCTTTCTTTTTTACAGGAGTCTTTTTCTTGGCGGCTGTTTTCTTTTTGGCTGGCGCTTTCTTTTTAGCAGGGCTTTTGCGTTTTTTAGGGCTTTGTTTGGCTTTGGCGGCAATAAGTTCGAGCGCTTGCTCTAGCGTAACCTCTTCTGGCTTGCTATCTTTTGGCAATGTAGCGTTGATTTTGCCGTGATTAACATATGGGCCATAGCGTCCATCTTTAACTGTTATCTTGCCGCCATCAGGGTGGTCGCCAAGTTCTTTAATTGTGCTTGGTCCACGTCTGCCACCATTAGCAGCTTTTTCAGCCAACAGATCAACCGCACGGTTAATACCAACGCTAAATAATTCTTCAACATCGCTAATATTTGCGTACATGCCATTGTGATTAATGAAGGGGCCATATCGGCCAAGCCCTGCAATAATCATTTTTTTGTCTTCTGGATGTTCGCCAATATCACGTGGCAAAGACAATAATTTTAGTGCTTTTTCTAAATCAACGTCTGCTGGATTCCAACCTTTAGGGATTGAGGTGCGTTTGGCTTCCTTGCCATCACCTCGTTGCACATAAGGCCCAAAACGACCAGATTTTTTGTAGACCATTTCGTCCGTTTCAGGGCATGTGCCTAATTCGTCATTACCATCACCACCATTTGCTTTTGCGCCAGTGCTGCTTTCAGATAATTGTGCCGTATGTTTACATTCAGGATAATCTGAACAACCAATAAATGCACCATAGCGCCCAACTTTAAGCGATAATTGCCCTTTTTTACAGGTTGGACACGAGCGAGGGTCAGAGCCATCTTCACGCTCTGGGAAAATGTGCGAGCCAAGCATTTCGTTAAGTGTGTCAAGTACTTGCGTAATGCGTAATTCTTTTATTTCTTCGGTATGCGCTGAAAAATCTTTCCAAAAATTCTGTAAAACTGACTTATATTCAACATCGCCACTTGCCACATCATCAAGTTGTTTTTCTAAATCAGCGGTAAAATCAAATTCAACATATTTGGTGAAGAAACTTTCAAGAAATGCCGTAACTAAGCGTCCTCTATCTTCAGGGATAAGCGCTCTTTTTTCAAGGCGCACATAATCTCTATTTTGCAAAACAGAAATAGTTGAAGCATAAGTTGAGGGGCGACCAATGCCCAATTCTTCCATTTTTTTAATTAGGCTAGCCTCAGTATAGCGGGCAGGGTGTTTGGTGAAATGTTGCTCAATATCGCATTTTTTTAAGTCAGGCTCATCGCCCTCATTAAGTGGCGGCAATTCACGCTCTTCTTGCTTGTCGGTTTTTTTATCACTGGCACTTTGAACGCCCATAAGAGCTAAAAAGCCGGGAAAAGTAACGACCGATCCAACACTACGCAAAATTATTTCTTTATCGCTTGATAGCACTTTAATATCGGCGGTGGTGCGAGCAATTTCAGCAGATTTCATTTGGCTTGCCATCGTTCTTTGCCATATCAGCCTATATAATTTGAGCTGATCAGCCTCAAGATTAGTTAATTGATCTGGGTGGCGAAATAAATCGGTTGGGCGAATGGCTTCGTGCGCCTCTTGCGCATTCTTTGCCTTGCTTTGGAACATTCTAGGCTTTTCTGGCAAATAATCATTACCAAAATTCTTGGCTATAGAATCACGAGTTTGTGCAATTCCTTCTGGTGCAATAGTTATTGCATCGGTACGCATATAAGTGATTAGACCAATAGTTTCGCCGCCAATATTTATGCCCTCATAAAGCCTTTGCGCAATTTGCATGGTACGTGATGGTGAAAAGCCAAGACGGCTTGAAGCATCTTGTTGCAAAGATGAAGTGGTAAAGGGAGCATAGGGATTGCGCTTAGTTGGCTTTTTTTCAACTTTAACAATCGAAAATTTTGCGCCATCAATCGCTGATTTTAATTCATTTGCTTGTTCGCCATTTTTCACGCCATGCTTGTCAATTTTCTCGCCATCAACAATATATAGACGAGCATCAAAATCCTTACCTTTTTCACTAAGAACAGTATCAACATTCCAATATTCAACTGGCTTGAACTTTTCAATTTCAAACTCTTTATCGCACACGAGACGTAAAGCCACCGATTGCACACGACCAGCAGAGCGAGATCCAGGTAATTTTCGCCATAGAATAGGCGAGAGCGTAAAGCCAACCAAATAATCAAGCGCACGACGAGCCAGATAGGCATCAACTAATTTAATATCTAAATCACGAGGGTTTTGCATGGCCTCAAGAATTGATTTTTTGGTGATTGAGTTAAAAACCACACGTGAGACTTTTTTATCTTTTAGTGCTTTCTTTTTGTTCAAGACATCAAGCACATGCCAAGAAATAGCTTCCCCTTCACGATCAGGATCAGTTGCTAATATTAATTCATCAGAATTTTTTAGTATTTTTGTTATTTCAGTGATTCGCTTTTTAGCGGCGCTATCCATTTCCCAAATCATAGCAAAGTCTTCGTCAGGCAACACCGATCCATCTTTTGAGGGTAAGTCTCGAATATGCCCAAAACTGGCAATTACCTCATAGTCTTTGCCCAAATACTTATTAATTGTTTTGGCTTTTGCTGGACTTTCAACGATAACTAATTTCATTTTTACCTAATACTCCAAAACCGCTCACCTGATTGTAAGTCAATTATATTTGGCGTGCAAAATGCTCATAAGCATAGCCCATGTCAATCATCAAACTTTATTTTAATGAAACTAATTGCCCACTCGCCCATTCAATACGCCCTGCAATATCTAATTCTAGCAAAATTGTTTGCACAATATTTGTTGGTAATTTTGATTGCACAATTAATTCATCAACCCCAATAGGTGTTATGCTAAGCGCTGTAATAATACGGCCTCTATCGCTTTCATCTGGCTCATCAATTATTGCAGCCTCATCAAAATCATCAAAAAGCTCTTGCTCTTCAAATAGGTTTTGTTGTGGAGGTGTCGCAATCTCTAATTGCTCAATTACATCTTTTGCAGATGAGATAAGAGTTGCCCCTTGTGAAATGAGATGGTTTGCGCCAGCTGATCGCGGATCAAGCGGAGATCCGGGAACTGCAAAAACCTCTCTATTTTGCTCAAGAGCAAAACGAGCAGTAATTAGCGAGCCAGAGCGTTTTGCCGCTTCAATTACTATTACACCAAGTGACAGGCCAGAAACTATCCTATTACGACGAGGGAAATCTTTGGCACGAGGCTCATAATTAATTGGCATTTCAGAAATTAAAGCGCCACCATTCTCAACTATTTCATGCGCTAGTGAGATATTTTCACTAGGGTAAATATTATTAAGACCACCAGCAAGCACGGCAATCGTGCCATTTTTAATGCTAGCAATATGAGCGGCCTTATCAATACCACGTGCCAAACCAGATGTAATAGTAAAACCAGCTTCGCTTAATTCGCCTGCTAATAATGAGGTCATTCTAATGCCAGCCGCTGATGCATTACGTGCGCCAACTATTGCGATAGATTTATCAAAATTTAGGCTTTCACCGCCAATTATAGTAAAAAGTGGCGGAGAAGAAGCAATATGTTTTAACGCTTCAGGATATTCATCATCAAATGCCGTGACAATCCTTGCTCCAATTTTTTTAATATTTTCTATCTCATCTTCAATTTCATCTATTGTTGGTGCTTTAAGCGGTTTTGCTCGCCCGCCATGTTGCGATAAATGCGGTAAAGCATTAAGCGCATGACCTGCTGAGCCAAAACGATTTATTAATTTACGAAATGTTGCAGGACCCACATTTTCGGTACGAATAAGACGAAGCCAATCAGTTTTTTGTTGTTGGCTAAGTTCATTAGACATTATTTTCGCCAATTTTAGGCTCGCTGCCATCTATTAAGCGTTTGATATTTGCCCAATGTTTATAAAATATTAGGGCTCCAATAAATAAAGATAAAAAGAACATATGAGGGTTACCAAATACATAGGTAAAAAATGGAGTGACGGCGGCCATAGATAGAGCGGCAAGTGAAGAAATACGCAAAGCATAGGCAAAAAACGCCCAAGTTAAAAGCATCATAGCGCCCACCATAGGGCTAAGCGCTAACATAATGCCAATATAAATCGCAACGCCTTTGCCGCCCTTAAAGGCAAGCCAAGTCGGGAAAATATGCCCAAGAAATGCACCAGCACCAGCAAATATCAGCGCTAAGGGGACTTCTTTTAGTAAATAACCAACAATAAAAATTGCTAAAGCACCTTTACCCATATCGGCAAGCAATGTAGCGGCGGCTAGCGCCTTATTGCCAGTGCGTAAAACATTTGTTGCGCCAATATTGCCAGAACCAATCTCACGAATATCGCCATGTCCTGCAAGGCGAGTAAAAAGCAAGCCAAAAGGAATTGAGCCAAGTACATAACCAAACATTAGGGATGCTAGGTAATTAACAAACATAATTTTAACTTTCTCCTAGTGTGAATATCTCTTTGCCTTTGACAAAGGTTTTTATTACCTTACCAGTCATTTTCGCTCTTTCAAACACTGAATTGTGTGAGCGGGAAATTATTTCTTGTTCTTTGACGACAAAGGGATAATTTAGATCAATTAAAATCATATCAGCTTTTGCACCAATTTTTAAGCGACCAGATTTAAGTTTAAGCAATTTAGCAGGGTTAATCGTCATGGCTCTTAATATGGTCATAAGATCAACTTGCTCTGAATGATAAAGCCTAAGAGCGGCAGATAATAGGGGTTCAAGTCCTATTGCACCATTAGCAGCCTCGGCAAATGGTCTTCTTTTGCCCTCAACATCTTGTGGGTCATGATCTGAATGAATAATATCAATCGCACCAGAATTTAAGCCAGCAATTAACGCTTGCCTATCGTCTTCTGACCTAAGAGGAGGGGAGAGTTTGAAAAATGTTCTATATGAGCCAACGTAATTTTCGTTTAGCGAAAGATTATTGATTGAAACACCGCACGAAATATTTTTGTTAGTTTTTTTGTGCCGCTCAATAATTTTTACAGAATTAGCACAAGATATTTGCGCCCCATGATAGCGAACTTTGGTCAAAGCGGCTAATTGCAAATCTCTTTCAAGCGGAATGGTTTCAGCTTCATAAGGAATACCTTTTAAGCCAAGCCCTGTTGCCATCAAACCAGCATGAACATCACCATTCGCTCCCAATCCTTCATCAAGCAGATGATTGATGATTGGCATGTTAAAATTCTTTGCATAGGTAAAAGCAGATTTGAGCGTGGCGGTTGAACTGACACTCTTGCGACCATCACTAAAGCAAACCGCACCTGCCTGTTTTAATAATCCATATTCAGAGATATCTCTGCCGTTGAGCCCTTTTGTCATAGCAGCTGAAGGCAAAATATTTACTTTTGCAGTTGCCTTTGCACGCCGAATTATAAAATCAACCAAAGCCGCATCATCAATTATTGGGCTAGTATCGGGCATTGTTACAAATGAAGTAACACCACCAGCAGCCGCTGCTTTTGATGCGCTAGAAAGCGTTTCACGAAATTCGTGACCCGGCTCGCCAGTGAAAACCCTAGTATCAATAAGCCCCGGTGCTAGCACTAGCCCTTTAGCATCAATTATTGTTGTATCTTGGGGAGCATTTGGCGCTTGTCCGCTTATAATATCAACAATTTTGCTTTTTTTGACTAAAATTGCTCCAATTTCATCTTTATTGCTAGCTGGATCAATTATGCGGGCATTTTTTATCAGTAAATAATTACTCATTTTTTTGCTCCATTACCAACCAAAGCATCAAGCACCGCCATACGCACCGCAACGCCCATTTCTACTTGCTCATTAATGACAGATTGCGCCCCATCGGCTACCAATGGATCAATTTCAACACCTCTATTCATCGGGCCGGGGTGCATCACTATCGCATCGGATTTTGCAAGCGCTAAACGCCTTTTATCAAGCCCATAAAAATGATAATATTCACGCTCCGATGGCACAAGCGCACCGCTAGTTCGCTCACGTTGCAAGCGCAACATCATCACAACATCAACGTCTTTTAGACCCTTATCCATATTGGTAAATACCTCAGCGCAAATATGCTCAATGCCTTTGGGCAATAGGGTTTTTGGCGCAATAACTCTGGTGCGCACATTCATAGCGTTGAGCAACATAAGGTTTGAGCGAGCCACGCGAGAATTTGCAATATCACCGCAAATAGCAACGATTAGCCCATTTAAGCGTTTTTTATGTTTGCGAATTGTAAGTGCATCTAATAGCGCTTGAGTAGGGTGCTCGTGCGCTCCATCACCTGCGTTAATTACCGAACAACCAACTTTTTGCGATAATAATTCCACCGCACCAGCACTTGAGTGACGCACCACAATAACATCTGGCGACATGGCATTTAATGTTGCCGCCATATCAATTAGAGTTTCTCCCTTAGCAGCAGAAGATGTCTTAACCGACATATTAACAACAATAGCGCCAAGTCTTTTACCAGCAATTTCAAAGCTAGATTGCGTTCTGGTAGAATTTTCAAAAAATAAATTTATTTGCGTCTTGCCATTTAAGGTTTGCTTGATTTGTTGTGGGTTACGAGAAACAGGTATCATTTTTTCAGCTCTATCGAGCAAATCAACAATCTCAACTTGGTTAAGTTGCGCAATGCCTAATAAATGTTGATGATTAAAAGAATAAGGAGAGCCAGACCTGCTGGCTTTAGAGCTTGATGAATGTTTTGAACTCTCGTTCATCTTAATTCCCACTTTTAATTTTTTAGGGTTTAGCGCAAGTGTAGATTTTTGCCAAGAGGTTTTTTTGAGTAGGGGGTATATGTTAGTTTTATGAAATGTCACCTGAATGAAGAAATAATAAGGAAATGTCATACTGAACGATAGTGAAGTATCTTCAGTAACAAAGAAAGATTCTTCGTTTCACTCAGAATGACATTAGGTGTATCTTTCAAAATCTCCATGTCACTCTGAACAAAGTGAAGAGTCTTTGCTACAATGTAGGTCTCTTCGTTTTTCACTCAAAACGATATCTTAAAGCAATTCCTTTTTTCAACCAACAAATTGTGTAGCAAGCCAAATAATTATTGGCAAACTAACAAATGAGAATAACACTTGAGCGCTCGATGTTGCGGCGTATAATTCTGCGTCGCCGCCCATAGTGCGGGCTAAAATATAGCCGTTTACGGCGGTTGGGACAGCACTGGCGACAATTAAAACTACAAATACATCGCCCTTAACACCAAATGCCAAAGCAAATATTAGTGCAACTAATGGGGTTACTAAAAGTCGTAAAGCACTTGCTAGAATTACTTCCTTGCCTGAGGTTTTAAGTGCTTGATAGCTAATGCCTGCACCAAGTGCCAATAATGAAACGCCCAAAGCACTTCGCCCTAATAGATCGAGCCCTGTAAAGATTGGGGTGGGTAGGGTGATATTTGTTAGATTTAACAAAATGCCTATGCTTATGCCGATTATTAATGGGTTTTTGATTATGGTCATTATTACCACTTTGAAATCGACTTTTTCATTATTGGCATAGGTTGCCAAAATCCAAATATTAATAATATTTACAATTGGAATAATTACAGCAAAAGCTACAGCTAAGATTGCTAGACCTTGCGCACCAAATAAATCGTTAATAATAGCAAAGGCAATGAAACCATGCCAGCGGGTCGAGGTTTGAAATATCGTGGTATAAGCTGGGCCTTGCACTTTCCACAATCTTAGCAATGGAATTCTGAGCAAAAATAGCAATAAACACATGGTGCAGACCATTGCTAAGATTGCCAGTGCAAAAGTTGATAATTCGCCAAATGCTAGGTCTGAATTTGAAAGTGTGGTGATTAGTAGTGCTGGAAAAAGCAGATAAAAGCAGACTAACTCAATGCCGCGCCATTGTTCTGGCGTTATCATATTGATTTTTCTTAGAACAAAACCAAGAACTATTAATGAAAAAATTGGAATAATAGCAAAAAATGAGGTCAGCATTTTAATTCCTCAATCTATCAAGTGCGCCTTGAAGAATATAACTAGCAGCTAATTTATCAATAACCTGCGCCCTTTTAGCACGAGAAACATCGGCCTCAATAAGTGTTTTTGTAACTGCACTAGTTGAAAGCCTTTCGTCCCAAAAACAAATTGGTACATTAATCATGGTGCTTAAATTTCGTGCAAAAGCCCGAGTTGATTGCACACGTGGGCCTTCACTGCCGTCCATATTAAGCGGCAGACCCAGCACTAAGCCAACTATTTTATTCTCATTAATTAACTCAAGCAAAATCGTTGCATCTTGCTTGAATTTTGTGCGTCTAATAGTTGTTAAAGGCGTTGCACTAAAGCGCATACCATCAGAAACAGCTATGCCAATAGTTTTTGTGCCAAGATCTAAGCCAAGTAATTTTCCAGAACTTGGCAGTGCGGCTAGTGGGTTTTCATTTATCTCGTTCATAATTGCTTTTATCAGTGCAAATATTATTACTCAATCAATAATTGTTGCAATATGTGCGCAAGACTTGTTACAAGCTAAATCAAAATTACCTCCCAATAAAAATTAAGGAGATTTGCATGTCGGTAGATGCAGATATTGTTAGAAAAATAGGGCATTTGGCTCGTATAAAACTTAAAGAAGAGAATCTTGCAGGCCTTGCTGATGAGCTTAATGTTATACTTGGCTTTGTTGAGCAGCTAGATGAGGTTGATGTGAGCGATGTTGAACCGATGACTTCTGTTATTCCAGCAACGCTTCGCACTCGCAAAGACGAGGTAACTTCTGGTGGTTATGCAGATAAAATAACCTCTAACGCACCATTAAGCGAAGATAATTTCTTTATGGTGCCAAAGGTTGTGGAGTAGATAGATTGAGCGATTTAATTAAATTAAGCCTTGCTGACATTCAAAAAGGGCTAAAAGCAAAAAAATTCTCTGCGAGCGAAGTAACTAGCGCATATCTAAATGAAATAGATGCGGCTAATCCTAAGCTAAATGCCTATGTTTCTATTGAAAATGAGCAGGCACTATCTATGGCCAAGGCTAGTGATGAGAAATTAGCGAAGGGCACGGGCGGTGCGCTCGAGGGTGTACCGCTGGGCATAAAAGACCTATTCGCCACTAAGGGAGCGCACACGCAAGCTGGCTCGCACATTCTTGATGGTTTCAAACCAGAATATGAATCATTTATAACCAATAATCTTTGGCAAGATGGCGCAGTAATGCTCGGCAAACTCAATATGGACGAGTTTGCGATGGGATCATCAAATGAAACTTCATATTATGGTGCGGTGATTAACCCGCATAGAGCTTCTGGCTCAAATAAAGATTTAGTTCCGGGTGGCTCATCTGGCGGCTCAGCTACGGCCGTTTCAGCATTTCTTTGCGCTGGCGCAACTGCAACAGATACTGGCGGCTCAATTCGCCAACCAGCAGCCTTTACTGGCACTGTGGGCATAAAACCAACTTATGGGCGTTGCTCACGCTGGGGCGTGGTGGCGTTTGCTTCTTCGCTTGATCAAGCAGGGCCTATTACTCGCACGGTTGAGGACAGCGCTTTGATGCTGGCTTCAATGGCTGGCTTTGATAAGTTAGATAGCACTTCGGTTGATTTAGCAGTGCCAGATTTTGCCGCCGCTGTGAAACGTGGCGTAAAGGGCTTAAGAATTGGCGTGCCAAAAGAATATCGTATGGATGGAATGCCTGACGAGATAGAAAAATTATGGCAACAGGGCTTAGCTTGGCTCAAAGACGAGGGGGCAATAATTAAAGATATTTCATTGCCGCACACAAAATATGCCCTTCCAGCCTATTATATCGTAGCACCTGCCGAAGCATCATCAAATTTGGCACGTTATGATGGCGTGAAATATGGCTTGCGTGTTAATGGCGATAGTATTGATGAAATGTATGAAAATACTCGTGCGGCTGGTTTTGGAGCAGAAGTGCAACGACGTGTGCTAATCGGCACGTATGTTCTTAGTGCTGGTTATTATGACGCTTATTATGTCAAAGCGCAAAAGGTTCGCACGCTAATTAAGCGTGATTTTGAAAATGTGTTTAATGATGGCATCGATGCAATTCTCACTCCTGCAACGCCTTCAGCTGCCTTTGGTGTTAATGATCAAGAAATGAAGGCAGATCCTGTTAAAATGTATCTCAATGATATTTTTACGGTAACGGTTAATATGGCAGGATTACCCGCAATTGCCGTGCCAGCAGGAAAAGATAAAGCAGGACTTCCATTAGGGTTGCAACTTATCGGCAAGCCATTTGACGAGGAAACTCTATTTGCCGCTGGGCGTGTTATTGAGCGTTCTGCTGGGCTTGATTTCACTCCAAAGAAACGGTGGTAAGATGATAAAGAAACCTCAAGATTGCCAAAGCAAACAAGACGTTCGAGTTGAAATTGATAGAATTGATAGGGCGTTAATTGAATTATTTGCCGAACGCCATACTTATGTAACTCGTATGGCGGAACTCAAAAATGATCCGCATGAGGCGTTTGATGCTGAACGAATAGAAGCAGTAATTGCAAAAGTTCGCAAAAGAGCATTGGCGTTGGGGCTTGATGATGATCAGGCTGAA
>JAJRPR010000195.1 GCA_024280655.1 Alphaproteobacteria bacterium
CTATGGATATTTACGCAAAACGGTTTCGGTTGGCTCTGCTCCGGGATTATTCATTGAAACCCTGCTTATGCTGCCTTTTGCGCTAGTTTACTTAGCCTATATTCTTTATAGTTTTGGGTTTGGTGTTCATGCAGATCCATTAAAATTGGCTTATTTAATATTGACTGGCCCAATCACCGCAATAGCGCTTTTGATGTTCGCATATGCTGCTCGTCGCTTGCGCCTCACAACGATTGGCATGATACAATATCTTGCACCCTCAATGCATTTTTTAACTGCTGTTTTTATTTTTGGTGAGGATTTGAATAGTCTTAGGTTAATTAGTTTTATGTTAGTTTGGTTATCTTTGCTGGTATTTAGCGCCAATTCTTTTTATATAGCTAAGCAAAAAGAAAATTAAACAGCCAAAATCAACGGCTCATCTTTGATTTTGTGCTTCATTGAAATCATATTGCTCGAATGGAATTGTCAAAATGTATAATTCTGTGACAGCCGTACTTCGCCAGCACGTTTAACAATATCGGCAATCTTGCCAAATAATTGGGTAAACGGCGTGGCATTATGCCAAATAAGATTAAGGGTTCTTTTTGCGTCTGGGGAATCAATGGGTAAAAGTTGAATACGAGGATCGTTGGCTTCTTTTTTTATGCTTATGGCTGGCAAGAGGGTTACCCCCATTCCATTAGCAACAAGCTCCATAATGGTGGGTAATGAGGTGGCTGCAAACGTGTCACTGCTTTTTATTTGGCATGCCAGAAGAGTTTGTTCACGAAGGCAGTGCCCTTCACTTAGTAATAGTATCTGCTCCGCAGGATAGTCAGAAAGTTTTATGTCGCTTGTTTTCTTGTATCTGTCCATTTTGGTTGCAAGCACAAATGGATCGGTAATGATTGCTGCTGATTTCAGGGGTGAGTTATCAGGCAATTCAGTTGCAATTAGTGCAATATCAAGCATGCCATCTTCTAAATCCAAAAGTAACTGATCTGTTTTTGCTTCACTGATCGAAAACTCAACGTCGCTTAAGTCTTCTTGCAAGCGAAGGAAAATATCAGGCAATAAATAGGGCGCAATTGTCGGGATTAACCCAAACCGTACAGGGTGATGTGGTTTTCCCTGCTGAGATAGAGAAAAGCTTATTAGGTTATTTGTTTCAAACAGGATATTCTTGGCTTTAGAAATAAATTCTTTTCCAAAAGGCGTTGGGCGTACTGGCTTGCTTGCTCGATTGAATAGTGAAGTTTTGCAGATATCCTCCAACAAACTTATTTGCTGCGATAGGGCTGGCTGAGTGATATGGCAGGCTTCGGCCGCACGGCCAAAATGCCCCTCCTGTTCAACGGCAATGGCATAACGCATCTGTTTTAGTGTAATTGGCATGATAAGAAAATCTTATCAAAAAATATAGAAATGTCAATTGGACTTATCAAAAATAATGGCGCAAGATAAGAGCAGACAAACTTAAGGAGTATATTATGAGTGACAAAAAAATTCTAACCACAACAGCTGGTGCTCCGGTTCCAGATAATCAGAACTCGCTTAGCGCTGGCGAGCGTGGCCCAGTTTTATTGCAGGACTATCAATTATTGGAAAAGCTTGCTCACCAAAATCGTGAACGTATTCCTGAAAGGGTTGTTCACGCCAAAGGTTGGGGCGCATATGGAACGCTAAAGATTACTGGTGATATTTCTAAATATACAAAAGCTAAGGCATTGCAAAAAGGTGCAAAAACCCCAATGCTGGCTCGCTTCTCAACAGTTGCAGGAGAGCAGGGAGCAGCAGACGCCGAGCGTGATGTGCGAGGTTTTGCGCTCAAATTTTATACAGAAGAAGGGAATTGGGATTTAGTTGGTAATAATACGCCAGTGTTTTTTGTGCGTGATCCGATGAAATTCCCTGATTGTATTCATACCCAAAAACGTCACCCAAAGACCAATCTTCGTTCTGCAACTGCTATGTGGGATTTTTGGTCGCTCTCCCCTGAAAGCTTGCATCAGGTAACAATTTTGATGTCAGACAGAGGGTTGCCAGTTTCACCAATGCACATGAACGGTTATGGCTCGCACACCTATTCGCTTTGGAATGACAAGGGTGAGAGATATTGGGTCAAGTTTCATTTTAAAACCCTTCAGGAGCACAAACATTATACCAATTCACAATCTGAAGGTGTAATCGGGCAAAGTCGTGAAACCTATCAAGAAGCATTATTTGGCACTATTGAAAATGAAGAGTTTCCACGTTGGTCATTTCAAATTCAGGTGATGAGTGAAGCTCAAGCTGAGTGCGCAGATTTCAACCCGTTTGATCTAACAAAGGTCTGGCCGCATGGTGATTATCCGATGATTGAAGTTGGAGAAATGCAATTAAATCGCAATCCTGAGAACTATTTTGCTGAGATTGAGCAAGCAGCGTTTTCACCTTCAAACGTTGTTCCAGGAATTAGCTTTTCTCCTGATAAAATGTTGCAGGCTCGTATATTCTCTTATGCTGATGCACATCGTTATCGCCTTGGACCTCATTATGAAGCGTTGCCAGTAAATGCGCCAAAATGCCCTGTTCATCATTATCATAAAGATGGGTCGATGAATTTTACAGGTCAGATGAGCGGCAATGTTGATGCCTATTATGAGCCTAATTCTGTCAATGGCCCAGTCGAAGAAAAATCAGCACTTGAGCCTGAATTAAGAATTTACGGCAATGGTGCGAGATATGATCATCGTGTAAGAAATGATGACTTTTCGCAACCACGTGCGTTGTTTGAGCTATTTGATGAAGGGCAAAAATCACGCCTGTTTGATAATATTGCCGCTGCAATGAGTGGTGTGAAATCAGAAATTATCGAACGCCAATGCAAATTATTTGATCAAATTCATAAAGACTATGGTGCTGGTGTGCGAGCAAGACTGAAATAGCTTTGGTTTTATTTCAGTAACTTTTCTAAACAAAAATAAAACAACCCCCACCAAAAGGCGGGGGCTGTTCTTTTGCGCCCTCAGTTATCCTAAAACTTAGCCTTACATCCTAAATTTACTTAGAACTGCAATTTATAGGATATACTGCCCCCATAAGCTAGGCTTGTGGCTGATGCTTCTCCATTCGCTGAAAGGGTGAGCATAGCATTGCTGCTGGTAGCAAAATCAAGACCTGCACTAAGCACTAATTTATCACGTGCTTCTTTTGGCGAAGAAACTAAGAACTGAGTTGGCGAGCCTTGCAAACTATAGGAATTTATCTGGTTTACATCGCCAAATTCATGTTGCCAGCCAACTGAAACCCTGCTGTTTACTGGTGTTTCACCTATTATTGCCTGACTTGATATTTCAAAGCCAAGTAAAGATGCAATGCGGTTGCTATCAGTTTCTGTAGCTGAAATCTTTAAAGCTCCAGCCCCAGTTTCGCTAAAGGCATTATTTTTGCTATTGAGGAAATTAACTCCAGCAAAGGGCGAGATAATAGAATTGCTTCCAAAAACCTCACTCTCAAAGCCATAACGTGCTTTGAATTCACCGCCTATAGAATAGCCGCCATAATCAGCCGCCGCAGTAAGATCAAGCCCGCCAACATTTATTGGGCGGCGAGTTTCATACATGCTATAAGTATAATCAAGCGCACCAGAAAGACCCCAGCCAGCTTCTGCCGTTGCCGCAGATCCCCACATGCCATAAACGCCAACTTGGAAATTATCAGCTTTCGATGTAGCACCTGCGGTTATTGTGCTAAATTGCGAACCACTATAACCAGCACTTATACCAAATAATCCTAAATTTGGATCGCTAATTTCGCCGCCAAACACAACGCCTGCATTAAAGGCATAAATGTTTGCTGAATTAGCTCCTCCATCAACACTGGAATATGAGGCAAAGGCCTTAGTCCAGATTGTAGAGAATGGTTGCGAAAATGTCTGCTCGTCAGTTTCAAGCTCATTAATAGCATCAAGGGTTTCATTATTTATTTGGGGCGCTTGTGCATATCCAAGAGCAGAGGATTGGGAGCTAGAACTGCCTCCCATAGAGCCGCTTCGACCCATCATGATTGAGCGGAACGTACCTGAGATAATATTGCCAAGACCGCTTGATGCTTCGTGATCAGCGCCGCTAAACTGAATAAGTGCTGTCTCTGCCTGCGAGTTATTTAAGCCGATAATTGCATCGCGAACTATTTGCCCATCTGTAGAATCATAATTAAAATCATCAAGTGCTATGGCAACAGAGCTTTGGTTTGCATTGCTAGCAAACGGTTTGAAATCAGGCACGGGATTCGTGTGAACCATTGTTAGAATAACGTCATTGCCATCGCCACCACTCGTGTTGATTGTTGGATCAAGAAAGGCGAAATTACTTTATATACTGGCAAATGTTCCACTTACTGCATCAGTCGCATCATTGGCGATGATAGTATAAGTAAAACTGTCTCCAAGCGGATAATCAGCCTCAGCACCCATTGAGAAAACATCTAAAACTCCGCCAAGCGTAACCGTGCCAGTTACAGCTAAAGTGTCAGAAGCACCAAGATTGTTCACATCAATCTTTAACGTGCCAGTATTTTCATAATTGCCCGCCATGGTGAGATTATTGCCAATAGCAGAATTTTGCAGATTAATAATACCAGCATTATTCATTGCACCAATGGTCTCGCTTGTCATAAGATTAAGCGTTCCACTTGCACCAACCGTCACAGCCTCAACATCAGCAATCGCCGCACCGTTATTTAGCGATAATGTGCCAGCGCTAATTGTGGTTAAGCCTGTGTAAGTGTTTGCAGCAGATAGAATTAACTCGCCAGCGCCTATCTTTTCTAAAAAGCGCACGCCGCCAGTTTCAGAGATAATTCCAGATTGCTCAGCAGAGCCAGTTAAAACCTGTAATTTGGTGGTATCAGAGTCGATATTTATCAGGTTAGCAAGGTCGATGCCATCGCCATAATCAATTATTGAGCCAGTTGTGGTGATTGTGCCAGTGCCTGCGGCATTGCTGTTTTGCAACGAAAGTGTGCCGCCAGAAACTATTGTGCCGCCAGTATAGCTATTGTCGCCAGAAAGAGTAAGAATGCCAATGCCTTTTTTGGTCAGGGTGCTAATACCATCTTTATCTCTACTATCAAGAAGAGTACCTGCAATTGTCTGGTTTCCTGCATTGCCTGTTGTAAAATTATTAGCTAAATAAATAGTCGTGCCTGCGCTAGCTTCTATTGAATCAACGATAATGGTGTTTACATTATTCTTTAAAGTGCTCGTGCCGCTAAGATTAATAGATGCGCTAGAAGACAATTTGCCACCCCAACCTATTGAGAGTTCAGCGTCATTATTCACATCAATATTTGTCGAGGCTAAAGCACTTTTTATTTGCAATGTGCCACCATTTACAATCGTGCTTCCTGTATATGCAAATGTGCTATCTGCATCATCTGCAAATTCGAGTTCACCATCGCCCTGTTTAATAAAAGATCCAGTGCCAGAAATTGAGCCTTTAAACGTCGTATTCTGACTACTATCGCTATCAACTGTTAAAGTGTTGTCATTCAAAATTATATTGCCATTTTCATTGGCAATAAGACCGCCGATAGTTTCATCTGTTTTAATTTCAAAAGTCCCATAAGACATTTCAACACTTGAATTATCTGCAATAGCATTGCCGTCAGCATTATTAGCAATTAGTGTTCCGTTATTACTAATAGTAACATAGAGTTTCTCACCAGCAGCAATATTCTCTCCAGTTAATGTTAAAGTGCCACCATCAGCGAGGACATTAATACGTTTTAGCTCATTATTACCAGAAAGCCCCAAATTGCCTGTGCCAATTTTCTGGATGCCACCAAATCCAAAATCTTCATTTCCTTGACCTACCAATGAACCGCTAAAAACACTATCCGCATTGTTGCCACCAATTTTCAGTGCAGTACCATTATCGCTAGTAAAAATATTAACAGTGCCTGCGCCTGATAAAGAGCCAATGGTTTCAATGCCCCCCCCCTCATTCAGAATATTAAGCGTAGCGCCCGCATTTACTGTCACTGCCCCTGTATCAGCAATGGCAGAACCACCGTCGAGCGAAAGCGTTCCTGCGGTTACAATCGTTTCGCCTGTATAAGTATTGGCGGCTGAAAGCACCAAAATACCATCACCTATTTTTTCTAGTGCGCGAGGGCCATTTGTTTCAGAAATAGTGCCAGATTGCTTAGCTGATAAACCTGCAAGAACTTGTAATTGAGTGTCGGGGGAATCTATATCTATCAGATTGGTAAGGTCGATGCCACCGCCATAATCAATTATTGAGCCTGTGGTGGTGATTGTGCCAGTGCCTGCCGCACTGCTGTTTTGCAGTGATAAAGTGCCGCCAGCAACAGTAATGCCGCCAGTAAAGGCGTTGTTATTGCCTGATAGGGTAAGAATACCAGCGCCCTGCTTGGTCAAAGAGCCACCGCCAGAAATATCCCCACCAATACCCTGATTGTCCTCATCGCCATCAGTGGTCAGCGTTCCTGCAACAAGGTTAAAAGTCCCCCAACCATATATAGAACTGATAGTATTATTACCATTATTGGTAAAAACTGCATCACCATCTTGCAAGGCTATATTAGCCCCAGATGCTAAGGCTCCTGCAGACGCAAGGAATTGCCCGTTATTTAATATGTTTATAGTTTCTGTGGCAATTGTGCCTGTTACATTTACAGTGCCTTTACTAGATACGTTAAGTTTGCCAGTAAAACTATTATTACCTGAAAGTGTAATTGCTACACTAGCGCTAGTAGTAGAAACTTGAACGCCTCCAGTCCCTGCAATTTCGGCAGAAATTTCTGATGTGCCTGCGCCATCGAACTGACTATAAAAAACACTATCGCTAACAATCAATCTACCGTTTCCATCACTATCAGCAAGTTCATACCCGCTACCAATATACATATCGTCAATATTGATATCGCCGTCTATTTCAACTATTCCTGCAACGGCGCCCCAAGTTGTACTAAATACAGCTCTGGTATCAGCAACCCATGCCTGATTAGTTCCGCCTCCGTTACTTGTAGCCCAGTTGTTAGTGGACGTATTCCATACCCCATCACCACCAATCGGCGCACCATTGCCACTGGTAGTATCTGTCCCGTCCCAATATAGGTTTTGCGCCAAAACGCTTGACGGCGCTAATGCTGTGGCAAGAATCGCAATAGTAGCTGAACTTAGCACCGCTAATGCCGCTCACTTAAAAGCAGGGGCAAGGGCTAAAGCAAAACTTGGTGCATAACTTGCCGCTTGACCTTTATGTTTTGTTATGCGCCCGCCATGAGCTAGCTTATTTTTGTTGTCCATAGGGTTGCCTTTTATTCTTGTTTTATTCTTGTCGCCGTTAGTCGCTACGCTCCTGATCCCGCTTGTCCGCCGTAGCTTTAGCGTAGGCGGAACACCCCCGCCTTTTAATAGAGTTACCAAAGTATGAATCATTATAAGCAATATAAATATTGACGCATCACCCAAATGGGGTAAAGTGGTAATTATTTCTACTTAAATTATCATTTTTGAAAAATAACGATGTCCAAAAGCGCAAACAAGGCTCAACTTATTGCTGAAATCTATGAAGTGGTGCTAAAACCAGAGAGCTATGATGATTTCATGGCACTATGGGAAAGGCATCTTTCTACAACTTTTAGCAAGTTAGAAATGCAACATGAAACAGATATTTCAATTTCTAAACATATCCATGATCCAGAATTAGAAGCTCATTTTCAGCGTGCTTATGAAATACTTGAAAAGCTAGGACGCGAAGGAAAAGGCGCTGGCACACCAGAGCAATTTGTAACACAAAAGAAAGAGCCAGCCTTTTTTATTGCCGCTAATAAAAAAATAATCCATCAAAATAAACCCGCCAAACAATTGCTTGGTGATATTGTTTCGCTTGAGGGCAATATTACTTCGCTTGAGGGATTATCGTCACTAATAGATAAAAAAGACTATGATAATCTACATGTAATGTTGCTCGGGCTTGATCGTCCAGACGTTGCTGAACAAGTCCATATTTTTAATTTTAATCTTTCTCCTAGCACTGCAACTGGCAAAAATAAAACACAGTTATTTCTAGCAAAGTCAATGCGGTTTGCACGCAATCAGCCAGCTTTGCTTTGCCTTTATGCTATTGGGTTGGACTGGGATAAAGGGGTGGAAATATTGCTCATAGATGCCTTTGCGTTGAGTGCCAGCGAATTGCAAATCGGGCGTGGATTATGTGAGGGGAAATCATTAAATGACATTGCCAACGAGCGTAACCGCTCGGTTCATACTATACGAACACAGGTCAAATCCATGTTACATAAAACTGGCACGAGTTCACAAGCCGATCTTGTGCGCATAATGGCTACTTTAACTGCTTTTGGGCGTAGGCAGAAGTTCAAATTAGCAAGAATATTAAACTTACACGAAACTTCAGAGCGAATAATGATTCCACTAGAGGGGGATCGAAACATGCCTGTCTATCAGGTTGGCGCTCCTGATGGTCGTCCAGTTTTGTTTATTCATGGAATGATAGATGGTTATGATGCTTGTAAATTTGCAGGTAAGTTGCTTGCTAAACAAAATATTAAACTGATTGCACCTGTAAGACCAAGTTTTTCTGA
>JAJRPR010000196.1 GCA_024280655.1 Alphaproteobacteria bacterium
AGTTACTATCATCTTAAAGTTAGTTCGCACTTCTTCAAGCTCTTTTGGATCATAAGTTATATAAACTCTAACTGGCAAGACCTCATCTGGCGGCAAATCTAATATTAAACTCTCAAAAACCTTATTGCTTTGATTAACTAAAGATAGTTTTGCGTTCGGCAATCCTTCTAATGTTAATTCAACCTTTTGCGGTTGCGGCACCATATTTAGTATTTTAATATTATAGCCGTTTCTAATAGTTCCATCAGAGAGTGCAACATATAGCGGGTTTCTATCATGTAAAATATTCATATCAAGCGGGTTTCTAAGCGATAGGACAACCAGCATCCCAATTCCAATTGCGCCCCAAATAGTAAAATATAAAATGTTTCTTGGGCTAAGGAATAATTTCCAATTGGGATATTTGAATTTTTCAAACAACTTATTAGTTTTGCTATTGCGTACTTTTGATGGAACTATTGTCCTATTATCCATTAAAACATTATGGTTTGCGTGATGAGATGCTAATATTTGCTTTTTCTCATCTTTATTCATTGCGCTCGCAAGAGCTAGATTTTGGGTATAATCTTTTAGGGTTGTATAAGAAATAAGCCCTTTTTCTAAACCCAATTTTTCCATCACATTATCACAAGCGTCGATACAAAGCCCACAAGTAATACATTCAATCTGTTGTCCGTCACGAATATCAATTCCTGTCGGGCAAACCGCAACACATGCATCACAATCAACACAATCACCAACTAAATCCCCTGCCGCCTTTAGTTTTTTTGCGCTTTTTGTTCGTGGTTCACCCCGCCAATCATTATAAGTAACTGTTAAAGAATTTTCATCAAGCATCGCTCCTTGAATACGTGGCCAAGGACACATATAGATACACATTTGTTCACGCATAAACCCAGCAAAGGTTAGGGTCGTAGCGGTTAGAATTGCAATAGTAATATAAGCAACAGGCGCTGCTTGTAGAGTTATAAGGTCTTTAGCTAATTGCGGTGCTTCAGCAAAATAAGATATAAAAACAGCGCCAGTAAGAATTGAAATAATCAGCCAGATTAAATATTTGAGCGAGAATTTAGAAATTTTTTCAAACGTCCAAGCCCCTTTTTCTAATTTTAGGCGGGCGTTTCTATCGCCCTCAATTTTGCGCTCAACCCAAATAAACATATCGGTGAAAACGGTTTGAGGGCACGAATATCCGCACCATGCTCGCCCCAAAATTGAGGTTATTAAAAACAGCCCAACCCCGGCCATTATTAACATGCCAGTTACATAATAAAATTCTTGCGGCCATATCTCAATATTCGCAAAAAAGAACTTCCTATTTGCTAAATCAATAAGCAAAAATTGATCAGAAGCATAAGGACCTCGATCCCACCTTATCCAAGGAGTAAAAATATATACCCCAATAGTAAGCACCAACCAGAACCACTTAAATCGTCTAAAATTCCCCTTTACATCTTTAGGGAAAATATTCTTGCGCGCCTCATAAAGCACAATTTTTTCTTGCTTGTTTTCTTTTGGATTTTTAGCCATCGCTTTAGAACTTTTCTATTCAATTCGCATTTTTGACTTATTGAAATAAATATATGTCTCTTCGCTCAATAAATTATTTACTCCCATTATCTTACATTGAGCAAGGTAATTATTAGTTTTCTAATAAAATGTGAACTTAAAGAGAAAGGTCGCCCTATTAGAGCGACCTTTAATTTTATCTTTGGTACGCCCTACTACTGACCGCCACCAAGTGAATGCACATAAATAGCTAATTGTTTGATAGTTACATCATCTAACTTATCACTCCAACCGGGCATTTCACCATGTTTTGGCTGGTTAATTTGTGCAGTAATAGCTTCAACACCGCCAGCAAAAAGCCAAATAGCATTATTAAGAGCAGGCCCACCAAGATCGGCAACCCCCTCTCCATCATCACCATGACATGCAGCACAACTATCAACAAACAATTCTCTGCCAACACTAACAAGAGCACTATCAGCCTCCGTACCAGAAATTGAAGCAACATAGTTTGCTATCGCATCAATCTCATCGCGTTCAAGCAATTCATCAGCACCAAAAGCAGGCATTTGACTAATACGTGTATCCTCATCGGCTGCATAACGAGCGCCATTTGCAATGGTTGTGTAAATGGCATCAAGCGTGCCACCCCAAATCCATTCATCATCATTTAGATTTGGAAAGCCAACAAACCCTTGCGCACCCGCACCATGGCATTGAGAACAATTAACCTTAAAAGCAGCATCGCCACCAGCCCGTGCAAAACGAGCAAGTTCTTCGTCCTTGAGAATATCAACCACTTCACTAGCTTCAATTTTATTCAAGAACTCTGATTGAGCCGCCTTTGCCATTTCAACTTCGGTGACTAAATTAGCCCGTGAGGAATATCCCAACACACCTTTTGTAGCACCATTAATCAATGGCCAAGCTGGCATAGCAATCATATAGCCTATTGCCCAAACTATAGTGGCATAAAATATCCATAACCACCAACGTGGTAATGGTGTATTAAGCTCCTTGATACCGTCCCATTCATGGCCAGTAGTTTCGGTGCCGCTGATTTCATCAATTTCATTTTTATCTTCACTCATATCGAAATTTCCCTTTCTCAGCCATCTTCTCTAAATGGAATATTAGCAGCATCTTCTGCTTCTGCTTTTGCTTTGGTACGTAAAACAACAAGCACAACACCAATAAAAGCCGCAAATAGATAGAAAAGCCCCCAAGTAATAGAAAAATTTCTTAAAAATTCATAAGTCATTTTATCCTCCTAACGACTTTCTTCTGGCACGTAGGTAGAGAAATCTACCAAAGTACCAAGCATTTGCAGATAGGCAACCATAGCATCCATTTCAGTAATTTCTTCTGGATTACCATCAAAATCACCAAGCGGAACGCTAAATCTTTCATCATATGTGTAGCGTTCTTCAAGTCCTGAAATGTCAGCATCGGTTGTAGCTTGCGCAACCACATCAGCTATCGCATTTTCAACTTGTTGTGCGCTATATGGAACACCTACTAATTGATTTGCCCTAAGATGAGCACCCATATTTTCAAAATCAAGTTTTGTCTTAGAGAGAAAACCATATTTAGGCATAAGAGATTCGGGTACTAATGAACGCGGATCTGTGAGATGCTTAACTTGCCATTCATTAGAATAACGCCCACCGACCCGAGCCAAGTCAGGCCCTGTTCGTTTTGACCCCCATTGGAATGGGTGATCATACATGCTCTCAGCTGCCAATGAATATTGGCCATAACGCTCTACCTCATCACGAAAGGGTCGTATCATTTGTGAGTGACACGCATAACAGCCTTCACGAATATAGATATTGCGCCCAGCCAACTCAAGTGGAGTATAGGGGCGCATACCTTCTACCTTTTCAATGGTATTTTGAAAGTAAAATAATGGCGCTATTTCAACAAGGCCGCCAATGGAAACCACGACTAGTGATCCCACTAACAACAAAGAGACATTCTTTTCAATTATTTTATGTTTATCTAAAATAGACATTTTTAACGCCTCCTATTCTGCTGGTTGTGCGGCAGGTGATGCCATTGGTTTTTCGTTACGAACATCGCCACGAATTGTCTTATAAATATTCCACGCCATGATTAAACCACCTGTTAGATATAACAGACCAGCAACCATACGAATTATATAATAAGGATGTAGTGCTGCAACTGATTCAGCGAAAGAATATACCAAGAAACCTTGTGAATCATATTCTTTCCACATTAGGCCTTGCGTAATTCCTGCAACCCAAAGCGCAGATACATACATAACAATGCCAAGTGTTGCTAACCAGAAATGCCAGTTAACCAAACGTAAGGAATAGAGCTGCTTACGGCCCCATAATCTTGGAGCAAGGAAATAGAGCGAACCAAATGTAATCATACCAACCCAACCAAGCGCACCTGAATGCACGTGACCAATAGTCCAGTCAGTATAATGGCTTAATGAGTTAACCGCTTTAATCGCCATAACTGGCCCTTCAAAGGTCGACATACCATAAAAGGCGAGCGACATAACCATCATGCGAATGATAGGATCGGTACGAATTTTATCCCATGCCCCTGAAAGCGTCATTAGACCATTAATCATACCACCCCAAGAAGGCATCCATAACATAATTGAGAAAGCCATACCTAGTGTCTGCGTCCAATCTGGAAGCGCAGTATAATGAAGATGGTGCGGACCTGCCCAAATATAAAGAAATATCAAAGACCAGAAATGTATGATCGAAAGGCGATATGAATATACTGGTCTTTGTGCCTGTTTAGGTAGGAAATAATACATCATACCTAAGAAACCAGCAGTTAAGAAAAATCCAACCGCATTATGACCATACCACCATTGCACCATTGCATCTTGCACACCAGCAAACAATGAATATGATTTCACACCGAGGAAAGAAACAGGCACAGCCAAATTATTAACCACGTGCAACAAGGCAATAGTTACAATGAATGCTAAATAGAACCAGTTAGCTACATATATATGCTTTTCTTTACGCTTAACCAGCGTTCCAAGAAACACCACAAGATAGGCTACCCAGACTATGGTTAGCCAAATATCTACATACCATTCTGGCTCCGCATATTCACGCCCCTGAGTAATTCCTAATAGATAACCCGTAGCGGCCATAACGATAAATAATTGATATCCCCAAAAAACAAACCATGCCAGACCATCACCGCCCCATAATCTTGCACGGCAAGTCCGCTGAACTACATAAAAAGATGTAGTCATAAGAGCAGTACCACCAAAAGCAAAAACCACAGCTGAGGTATGCACTGGACGAATACGCCCAAAATTTAGGTAAGGACCCCAATTAAAATCTGGCCAAGCAAGTTGGGTTGCAATAATAACACCGACCAAAAAGCCGATAACACCCCAAAAAACAGTTAAAATGACGCCAATTCTTATTGGTTCGTCCATATAACCCGATTTATCTACTTCTGTATTTCCATTAACCTGCACCAAACGTGCCATCACTATGGTTGCAATACCAAGAGTTAGTGCCAATATTAACGCATGTGCACGAAATAAAGAATCTGCAGCAAAAGCAGCTCCAAGCACAGCAAGCAAAGTACCAATTCCAAGTATTATAGTTCCACTTAGATGTCTCATAATTCCCCCAGACGTTCAAATAACGCGTTTAAGTCTGATTATTGTCCCATTGCAACCAAGATAGCTGGCAATATTTCTATATTTAATTATTAACTATTACTATACTTTGACATAGATCAAAGCGCATGAATTAAACTTATGCCGCAATGCACTATCTATGCAACTATTTTTAGAAAATTTTTGCTAGTTTTGCATTTTTTTTGATAAACTTAATATTAATAGGGTAATTATGAGCAATATTACCTACCTTGATTGCACCAATAGCGCAAAAGAACTTTATGGGCAGGTTCGAAATGAGCAAATAGCACTTTGCGACATTTTAGAAGATATAGCTGATTCGTTGCCCCATAATGTCGACAAGCAAATATGTAATCACACTGCAATAGTGCTAAATTCTATAATAAAAAGAGCCCATAAAACTGAACAAAACATTCTCTTTCCTTATATAAAAGACAATGCACCAAGCGCAATAGATTTAACAAAAACCTTTGCTAGATTAAAAAAACAACATTTAAGAGATCAATATAGCGGCGAAGAATTATCTGAGATATTGCTCTCATACGCAATTAGCAAACCATCTCATAGCGCAGAAACAACTGGATATATAATAAGAGCCTATTTTGAAAGCCTAAGGCGCCATATTGCTTTTGTTGATGAGCTAATAAGCCCGACATTTGATCAATGATATGCTTTAGCAAAACTAATAGAGCTAGCCGCAAGATTTTTTCAATAGGCGCAGATCAGGAACGTCAATATGGCGATTAGCAGAAATATCAATCACCCCATCTACACGTAATTTAGTAAATTGCCGTGACACAGTTTCTATAGTCAACCCCAAAAAATCAGCTATATCAGCCCGTGTTAATGGCAATTCAAAACTTATATTTTTAAAATCCCCATCAATATAATTAGGATCGATATGTGTTGCAATAAGATATAAGAAACATGCAACCTTCTCTGCTGCTGTTTTGCGACCTAAAGTAACCATCCAATCACGAGCTTCATCAAGCTCCCTTAAAGCCTGCTCAAGCAATTTACGCTCAAGCTTTGGATTAGATTTAATTAATCGCTCAAGAACTGGCTTGGGCATACGGCAAACCTGAACATTTGAAGCTGCTTCTGCATTAAAATGATTTTCTGAGGAAAACATGCGCCCAATTAAATCAGGGGCAAACTGCAACCCCACCACTTGCTGACGGCCATCTTCAAGCATTTTTGTCAGCTTAACAACGCCATGCATAATGCTAGCATAAGAAAGCACAGCCTCACTATCAGCGCTTAATTCTTTACCAGCACTATAATCAACTAATCTTGTGTGTTTTGAAAGCTCAAGCAATTCTTCAGGCTTTAATACACCACATATTCCTTTGTGGCGAACTTCACATGATCGGCATAATTTTGGTATATTAGAGTTGTGAATATCTAAACGTTTCTCCACAAAATTTCCTAACTTATTAAATGTTCTCTGATTGTAAGTCACCAAGTCAAATAACACCAGAGTGCATTATTAATATTTTTTAATCATCTCTCTAAATAACAAAACCAGATTAAGCCTACTAAAAATTTTCCTAACTCATCTAAAGATTTTTGATTCAAGTCAATGCAATAGATAAAAAAATAAAGCAAAATGATGATTAAAGACGTTTCATTATAAATTTCAAAGGAGGATATTATGCTCAAGGATTTGATAGTTCATCTAGAAGGTAATAAAGAAGATAAAGTACGCTTAGCCTATGCTGAATTGCTAGCTGTGCGTCATGGTGCTTTTATCACCGGATTATTTAGCAACATAGTGCCTGATAATGTTTATAGCGCTGGTTATGGCTCAATGTTAGCAGCACAATCTGCTTCACAAATGCAAGAAACCGCAATGGAAAACGGTGACAAAGCAGAAAAAAAATTAAAAAAAATGCTAGATAAATTGAGCGCAAAAACAGAATTACGCCGTCTTGATGTAAGCCCTTCAATCGCCCCTCAAAAGGTTAGCGCTGAAACAAGAACTTCTGATTTAATGATTGCAACTCGCCCCTACAATCACCATAGTGCCGCACCTGAATTGCTTGAAGCAGTATTATTTAACTCTGGTCGGGCAGTATTTTTTGCACCCCCAGCAATAATGCCAAATGGTGAAATTGATCATTGTGTTGTAGCTTGGCGAAATACTCGTGAAAGTTCTCGTGCGGTTTCTCAAGCTATGCCAATGTTAACAAAAGCAAAAGAAGTTACTATTGCGCTGATAGCAGAAGAGGGTAGCAAAGAATTTGAAAAATCTATGCCCGGCGCAGATATTGCAAGGCATTTAGATAGGCATGGAGTTAATGTACAAATACGCCAAATCACTGAATGGTCAAATCCTGCAGAGGCATTATTAAACGAAATGGCAAGAATAGATGGCAAATTATTAGTCATGGGTGGTTATGGCCATTCACGCTTTAGAGAATTAGTGCTTGGTGGAGTTACTAGAGATATCCTTAAAAACTCCGAGTTCCCAGTATTAATGAGCCACTAGCCTTTCATTTAACAGTTTTATCTTGAAAAGGAGAATATGTCGTGCATAATTTGCCTAAATCATTTCGCCACATAAAATTAGAGCTAGCCCGTGAGAAAGATCACCCAAGAGGTGATGGCGAACATGGCTATGATATCCTTGCTCCCTTAATGCCTGATGGCAAAATTGACAGCGAAATTGCAAAAAAAAATCGCACTAAATGTCGAGTTCGCCGCTTTAGACCCAATGAACCTGACGCAATAGGCCTATTATTAAATGGGCCGGGTGGTCGATGGAGCATTGATTATGATGATACAAGACCAGACGATGATGAAGCAGCTTTTAAGTTTGGCGATGAGCATTTCACACTTGGAGAATATGTTTCAATCAAAGAAGATGATGGTAAAATGCACACTTTTAAAATAACTTTGGTACAAGAGCTTTAGGGTCAAGAAATTTAGAAAAGTCTCTACTTGCAATAGAGGTGCGATTATAAAAGAGATATGCTACAGTTTATAAAAGCTCATTTTATTTATTAATCTTATCAACTGTAATAATTCTAAAAGTGTTAGAATTTATCGTAATAATATTATTATTTTCAATATTTGTAACATAAAAGTTTTTCCCAGTTTTCAAAAAATACTTCTCTTCAGTTTTTTCTAAAGTAGAAAATATAAAATCTTCAATTTGTTTTTTTGAAAACTTGAGATTAAGTTTTTTATTTATTCGTCCATAAACAAGTTCTGTATAACAAAGATTTTCTACAATCTTGCTTTTATTTATACTCACATTATTTTCCCAAATATTAAAGTAACGTAATTATTCATAATAGAAATAGCAGCACACAAATCAATCAATATCTGATAATAAATTCCTCAACTTGCTCTTAATTGTTTGAGTTTGCTGCACCTTATCACTTATTTCCTTAAATCCCTCAAGTTGTTGTAATTTTTTTGCTTCAACCAGCGACATAGAAAAAACAATAATCTCTTCCTCATTAAAATTATCAATATTTGCAACTTGCTCTATTTTTGCGCTAATCATACCGCCAGCAATGGTATTATTACTATCAGGATCAATCAAAATAAAAGAACCAGTATCAGGGTTCTCATCATAAATATCAAAATTAGCCTCCTCTTCAAAGCGCAATTTCACCTTGCCAATATTATTTAATTCAAAGCTATCACAAGCATCATATTGCCCGCTTTTAAGATCAATCACACTAATCGGCTCAACCACAACTCTTTGCAATTTGCTTGAAGATTTTAGCCAATAGCGTTTATTTGCTACAATTCCACTTTGAGCCAAACAAATAATATTGGCACTAAAATTATGCCCTACTAACGGCCTTGCATCAATCGAGCTTATCATATCACCTCGTGCAATATCGACATTTCTATCAAGCTCTAAAGTAATAGCGTCCCCTGCAACCGCCGCATTACGCACCAAATCAAAAGTGATAATATTTGTTACATTTGCCTTTATGCCTGAGGGTAAAATAACCACACTATCACCCGGCTTTACAGCACCACCACTTACAGTCCCCTGATAACCTCGCAAGCTCTCATTTGGGCGACAAACTCTTTGCACAGGCATACGAAAGCCAACCGTTTGCTTTGATCTAATAGTTGCCCTTTCAAGCGCCTCAAGCAAAGTCGGCCCTTCATACCAAGCCATATGTTCTAAATCTTTATTGACAACATTTTCGCCCTTTAATGCACACATAGGAATAGAGATAATATCTGTTATTCCAAGCGAGAGAGCAAATTCGCTAAATTCTGTTTCAATAGTTTCAAAAAGCTGCCTATCATAATTTGCCAAATCAATTTTATTTACCGCCAAGATAAATTGCTTAATACCCATCATAGAGGCAATCATCGCATGGCGTTTTGTTTGCTCCAAAATGCCAACACGGGCATCAACCAATAATATCGCTAACTCAGCACTTGAAGCACCAGTTGCCATGTTGCGAGTATATTGCTCATGCCCTGGTGTATCAGCAACAATGAAAGTTCGCTTTGAGGTTGAAAAATAGCGATAAGCCACATCAATCGTAATGCCTTGCTCTCGCTCAGCTTGTAATCCATCAAGCAATAAAGCAAATTCTGGTAGATTAAGACCATCTTTTTGTTTACGACTATCTTGTCTTAAGCGCTCTTCTTGATCCTCTTTAACTGCCTTTGTGTCCCATAACAAACGACCAATGAGGGTAGATTTACCATCATCAACCGAGCCACAAGTAATAAAGCGTAATGGGCTTAGATTTTTTAGCGTAAATTTTGTTAAATCTTGTTGCTTTGCAAGGTTAAGCTCTGACATTAAAAATACCCTTCACGTTTTTTCATTTCCATCGATCCCGCTTGATCACGATCAATCGCCCGCCCCTGTCTTTCAGAAACCGTAGCTATTTCTATTTCTTCAATTATCTCATCAATATTTCTGGCCTCTGATTTAATTGCACCAGAAAGAGGAAAACAGCCAAGCGTTCTAAAACGAATATCCATTTGTTTTATTTGCTCATTAGGCGCTAATTCTAAGCGCTCATCTTCTGCCAAAATCAGCATTCCATCACGCTCAATCACTGGGCGGTTTTTAGCAAAATATAGCGGAACAATCGGAATATCTTCGGCCCTAATATATTGCCAAACATCGCTTTCAGTCCAATTTGAAAGCGGAAAAGCCCTAACGCTCTCTCCTTTACGTATCATGCCATTATAAATTGACCAAAGCTCGGGGCGCTGATTTCTAGGATCCCAACGATGATCTGGCGTTCTAAAAGAATAGATACGCTCTTTTGCTCTTGATGCTTCTTCATCACGGCGTGCGCCACCGAAAGCTGCGTCATATTGCCCCTCATCAAGCGCCATGCGTAAAGCCTGCGTTTTCATAATATCGGTATAAAGCGCTGAGCCATGAGTAAAGGGCGTAACATTTTCACTTGACCCACGAGGGTTGGTAAAAGAAATTAACTCAAGCTCATATCGTTTGATTAATGCATCACGAAACTCAATCATTTGCGAAAATTTCCAACCCGTATTTATATGTAATAGTGGAAAAGGAATTTTTTCAGGATAAAACGCTTTACGAGCTAGATGCAAAAGCACAGAAGAATCTTTGCCAACCGAATATAACATTACTGGATTTTCAAATTCAGCAGCAACTTCACGAAAGATAAAAATAGCTTCGTCTTCAAGCTCTTTTAGGTGCGGCTCTAATGGGGACTTTTGATG
This sequence comes from Alphaproteobacteria bacterium, assembly GCA_024280655.1. Taxonomy (GTDB): domain Bacteria; phylum Pseudomonadota; class Alphaproteobacteria; order Rhizobiales; family Devosiaceae; genus S141-66. Next base: position 10,862 of record JAJRPR010000196.1, read on the forward strand.
GTTTTCAGGCTCATTCATGATATTACTTGTTGCTCACTTATTATTTGTTGCTCATTTTCACTAAAATGTAATCCGCACTCTTTTTTCTCGTCATTTTCCCACCACCAACGACCTGCCCGCTCATCTTCGCCCTGTTTAATTGCCCGTGTGCAAGGCTCACAACCGATTGAGGGGTAATTTTTTTCATGTAGTGGATTTATCGGGATTTTATTATCTGCAATAATTTGCTTAAGCTCATCTAAAGAAATATCAGCCAACGGGTTTAATTTTACCAAATCATGTTCATTATCAAATTGAGCAAATAAAATATCACTACGATTGTTAGATTGCTCACCCCGCAATCCAGTAATCCACGAATCAGCCTTTTTAAGCGCACGTTTTAGCGGAGAAATTTTCCTGACATAACAACAAGCAAGGCGAGCCTGTTTGCTGTCATAAAATCCATTTAATGAATATTGCTCTATATAGTCTTGCAACTCTTTAACGTCAGGCTGGTATTCAGCAATATCAATATTAAAATGATTTTTTGTTTTGTTAATCAGCTCCAAACTCTCGCTAAAAAGTCGCCCCGTTTGTAAGGTAACAATTTTTATAGATTTTGTACTATTAGCTATCGCCCAACTAATTGCCTGATCTTCAATGCCAAGTGAAGTTGTAAAGGTAGGATTTGAAAAATGTGCGCCAATAAAACTCAATCTGTCCTTTAGGGATAATAAAGGAAAGTCATTATTTATCTGTGCTATTATCTGATTCTGCTTTTGTTCATTCATTAAATATAGACCTTTTATTTATACCCATACAATGAACTAAAAACTCATCTCTGCAAAGAAACAGCGTTCTATATTTAGCGATAAAGAGGAAACATTGTTGCAAGAACAATGATTTTAATAGTGCAACATTTCTCAAAAAATATATTTGCTTCTCAACATCATTTATTTTTTAGAAAAAATTTCTAATTCTACTTTGAACAATAGAACCATGCGCCACGACATTTAATTTGAGCAAAGCTATAATAGGCGAAAGTTTTTTCCAATAATTAATTTTGAGCAAAAATAGATGGCACGTAAATTTATAGAAAAAATAGTAACCGCAAATGATCTTTTACAGGGCGATGTTATTTATTTCACTAAGGACAATATCTGGTCACGCAATCACCAAGACGCTATTATTGCCCATACGATAGAGCAAGCAAATGAGTTGCTAGAAAAAGCGGAGCAACAACAAGATAGAATTGTTGGTGCATATTTATCCGATGTATTTTTAGATGAAGCACAAATAGCTTCCCCCTTGCATTTTCGTGAAATATTTCGCGCCCGTGGCCCATCAAATTATTTTCATGGCAAGCAAACAAATATATAGAATTTAAGAGAGTAATATGTATCAATATAATCAATTTGATAAACATTTCGTAGCAAATAGAGCAAAGCAATTTCGCTCGCAAGTAATGCGGCGATTAGATGGCTCATTAAGCGAAGAAGAATTTAGGCCTCTGCGCCTAATGAACGGGCTTTATCTGCAATTACATGCCTATATGTTACGAGTAGCAATTCCCTATGGCTCGCTAAACTCAAAACAAATGCACCAATTAGCCTATATTGCAAATAAATATGACAAAGACTATGCGCATTTCACCACTCGCCAAAACATACAATATAACTGGCCAAAGCTAAAAGATGTGCCAGATATTTTAGATGATTTGGCAAAGGTTGATATGCACGCCATTCAAACATCAGGTAATTGCATTAGAAACGTAACCAGCGATCATTTCGCAGGCGCTTCCATTGATGAAATTGCCGATCCTCGTCCAAGCGCTGAATTATTACGTCAATATTCAACCGATCACCCGCAATTTCAATTCCTACCAAGAAAATTCAAAATTGCCATTTCAGGCTCACCAAACGATAGGGCGGTAATTAAATCGCACGATATTGGCCTGCTTATGAAATATGATGAAAGCGGTAATTTGGGTTATGAAATATATATTGGAGGCGGGCTTGGGCGCTCGCCATTTGTTGGTAAATTGCTTAAAGGTTTTTTACCAAAGGCGGATCTGTTGCCATATATAGAGGGAATAATGGTTGTCTATAATCTTAATGGACGGCGTGATAATAAATATAAAGCCCGTATTAAAATTCTGGTGCATGAAAATGGAATTGAGAAAATAAAGCAAGAAGTTGAAGAAAATTTTCTTATTCAAAAACAAAATTTTAAACAGCCATCAGACAAGTTAATTTCTGCAATAAATGAACGCTTTAAGCTACCAGATTTTAAGCAAGCAAATATAGATAATTATAAAATTGAGCTTAAGCAAAATGCACAATTTTCTAATTTTATAAAAAATAATATCAGCGAACATAAGAATAAAGATTATTCGATTATTTCTGTGTCGCTAAAAAATATCGGAGAAACTCCGGGCGATGCTACATCTAAGCAAATGCAAATATTAGCAAATTTAGCAAAACAATATTCTCACGATGAATTGCGCATAAGCCATGAGCAAAATATCATATTGCCGCACGTGCATAAATCAGATTTACCAAAAGTTTTTAAGGAGTTGCAAAAAGCAAATCTTGCAACAAATAATATTGGGCTTATTTCTGATATTATTGCTTGTCCAGGAATGGATTATTGTTCGCTTGCAACCGCTCGCTCTATTCCCATTGCCAAGCAAATTGCCAAACATTTTAATGAATTAAATCTTGAAGAAGAAATCGGGCAATTAAAATTAAAAATCTCTGGTTGCATCAACGCATGTGGTCATCATCATGTTGGCCATATCGGAATTTTGGGTTTAGAAAAACAGGGCAAAGAAAGCTATCAAATAACTTTGGGAGGTGAAGAAAATCTTTCTATGAACATCGGCAAACGTGCCGGCCCTGGATTTTCTTCCGATGAATTATTGCCCGCCATTAAGCGCCTAATAGAGGCCTATCTAAGCTTGCGCCAAAATCCAGATGAGAGTTTTTTAGCCAGCTATAAGCGCTTAGGCGAAAAGCCCTTTATTAACGCCCTATATCCCAAAGAGGAAAAAGCAAATGTTGCATAAACAACAAAAAGCATTTTCTAATATTACTGCTAAAAGCATAATTGTTAGAAATGGCTTTTTTGAAAAAGCTGAGATTGATAATTCAAAGAACATCTTAGAAATTGATGGTAATGCTAAAATTAGCCAAATTGATTTAAGCAAAGATATGATAATAATTGAATTTGAAAAATTTGCAGATGGGCGTGGTTTTTCGCTAGCAAAACTATTGCGCCAAAATAGATTTGAGGGCGTAATTCGTGCCAAAGGAAACTTACTTGTAGATCAATATCCACTAGCTATTCGTTGCGGTTTTGATGAGATTGAAATCTCACTTGCTCACGCCCAACGCCAACCACAAAATCAGTGGCAAGAAGTGCTAACAAGAACAAATAATAATTATCTTGATAGGCTCATGCTAGCTTAATAAAATAGAGTATAGTAAAAATATAAGGGTCAATTCATTTGCTTGCCAAACAGCAAATATTATATTTTTCATAAATACTAAAAAGTTTGAGAAAGATGTGATAAACATAAATTTCGAATCGTAGAAGAATAAAATGCCTGTTTGGATTGTTGAAACTATTGGAATGTCAGCTGCATTGCTTGGAACTACTTGTTGGCTGCCCCAAGTTATAAAATTAGTTAGATTTAAAGAAACACATGCTTTGTCTTTATGGACAAATGTTTTAATATTGGCAACGGTTAGTCTTTGGTTGATTTATGGGATTGCGCTTGGCTCTTTGCCTATTATTATTGCAAATATTGCCTCAGTGACAATGGTGGGTATTATTGTGATTTATAAAATTAAATATGGCTAATATAGTAGTTTCATTTACTCTAAAACTCTAAAAGAATAACTCAATGTCATGTTGATCGTAGCCGAAACATCTTACTTTGCGGTTTAAGACCTTTCGGCTTCGCTCAAGGTGACACCGAGAGTTAAGGGTTGCATCGGAGGAAAAATAATAAGAGTTTTAACCATTTTGTTAATGTTGATATATGAACCATGGCGCATAATTCTAATAAATGAAACTAGAATTTACTATATATATTAAACTCGCCACTCATACCCTGCGATTCCATGATAAAAACCATTTGAATATGGTGCGCCCAAATCTTGCTCATCAAGCATAACACTAGCTTCTTCTTTATCTATTTTACCATCAAGCAATGAGCGAAAGACCTTACTAGCTTTTATAGTGCCTTTTGAATGAGGAGAAAGGCGAAAATTATTAATGCCAATTTCTTGCAATTCGCTTATTTCATTGACCAAGTTCAAATAAGTATAAGACATGGTTTGAATACCATTTATGGTTAAGAATTTTTGCCCTTCAAGGGTTGTTAAATCCATGCCATCTTCATCAATGTCACAAATAAATTTACACGTATCTTTAACTCTATCATGCGCTCGAGCATGATAACAACGTGCCGAAAGCGCCAAGCCGATACGCCCAAATATTTGCACCTCAAGCTCTACATCTAATTGCTTTGCTACTTTATTGAGCGCCTCTATTCCCGATTTTGGCATTTCAGGATTTAGGCAAATATTAGTTGCGCCATTTTTGGCAAAAAACTCCAACGCATCTTCATTATAACAATTTACATAAGAGCCAATGGCGTGTTTTTTATCTTTTAGAAAAAACAAAGCCGCAATATCATTAGCCTCAATGAAAAAATTCTTATCATTTGCCTGTTTTTCCATTAAACGACGATCTATATTTGAAGTTACTTCTGCGAGAGTTGAAAACACAATTTGCTTACCAGCTTTTTCTAACCGATCAACAACTTTATCAAATTCACCATAAAATAATGGCGCACGTTTAGAGCAAATAACTTCACCAAGAAACACCTTATCAATAGGGGCAACATCAGCCACTTCAAAATAAAAATCACGCCATTTTTCTGGCTGCCAATTAAAAAGATTTGGCCCAATATTTAATTTTGCTTTATTCATCTATTCACTACCGCCAAATCTTGGATTTAAACGCACCTTCGGTCTGTTTATGACCTTCGGTAAGTGCTAAAAGATCGCTAATATCTGGTGTTTCGCCTCTTGCATATCCATCTATTGCACTACGAAAAGAAGAAACAACTGAGCGGATATAAGATTTTGAGCGCTGTCGCCCTTCAATTTTAAGAGCACTTACACCTGCCTTAATAAGGTCAGGCAAAAGATGCGTTAAATTAAGGCTTATCGGCTCTTCAAAGGCATAATAAGCATCACGATGATCTGCATTATAGCGCCCCTTGCATATAGTTGGATAACCAGCATTTTGCCCACAAGCAATACAATCAATGGCAAATTCTCCCAACCGTGTGGTGAGATTATTATCTATATCTTCTTCATAATGCACAAAATTTGCAGGCGAGCATACGCCGTCCATATTGGTGGATTTACCTGTGACATAATTGGTCAAAGAACAACGCCCCTCTGCCATCATGCCAATATTGCCAAAAATAAATGCTTCAATTTCACAATCGATTGCGTCATGCACTTTTTTTATTTCAGCAACAGTTAGGATACGCGGCAAAACTACTCTTTTAATATCAAAACGCTCACAATAAAAATTAATGCTTTCAGCAGATGATGCCCCTGCTTGCACCGAG
>JAJRPR010000197.1 GCA_024280655.1 Alphaproteobacteria bacterium
GCTTTCACCCTTGCTTTGGTTGCTTTAATGGCAAAAATGGCAGCCGCAGATGGTATTGTTACTAATTCAGAAATAGCAACTTTTAAGTCAATAGTAAAAATCCCAAAAGAATCAGAGAAGCAAATTGATAGGATTTTTGATTTGGCGCAACAAGATGTTGCTGGATATCAATCATACGCAAAAAAAATTGCACGCCTATTTTCTGATAATCCTAAGACCTTGGAGAGGGTGCTTGAGAGCCTGTTTGAAATTGCTTCTGCTGATGGAATGATACACGAGGACGAGCTTATTTACCTTAAAAATATCAGTGATATATTTGGATTTAGTGAAGTAAAATTTGAGCAAATATCCTCTATATTTATTGTTGAAAATACTGAAATTGATCCATATATGGTTCTTGGCTTAAGCGCTGATGTTAGCGATGAAGATTTGCAAAAATCCTATAGGAAATTGTTGCAAGAACATCACCCAGATAAAATGATAGCAAATAATATTCCAAAAGAAATGTTAGCTCTGACAAATGCTAGAATGAGCGCAATAAATGTAGCTTATAAAAGTTTAAAAAAAATCAGGAATTTATAGAAGGCTCTGCGAAACTATAGCAACATTTCTTTAGGAGCTAATTTGCATCTATTCTCCTTAAAAATAGCAAAATATCAACAATATTGTGCTGTTTTTAAGGAAAATATCTGCTAAACTATCTCCAAAATAAATATCACTATAGTTTCGCAGAGCCTTCTATAGAGTTTTCGCATTTTTTTCTTGCACGAAACCATAGTAATCCCTAAATAATAATTGCCAGTTGATCGGATAGTTGCTTCTTTGCTTAAAAGTAAAGGGGAGGAAAGTCCGGGCTCCAAAGAAACACGGTGCCGAGTAACGCTCGGCAAGGGCGACCTTAGGGAAAGTGCAACAGAGAGCAAACCGCCATATTTATATGGTAAGGGTGAAAGGGTGCGGTAAGAGCGCACCGCAGATTTGGCAACAGGTCTGGCATAGGTAAACCCCACCGGGAGCAAGACTAAATAGGAATGACGTTTTGAGGCAACTCAAAGGCTTAGTTTTTTGGTCAGTCATTCGGGTTGGTCGCATGAGGTATTTGGCAACAAATATCCCAGATGAATAACTATCACGTTAAAGAGCAATCTTTAACCCTACAGAACCCGGCTTATAGATCAACTGGTATTTTTCTTTAATAATCAACAAAATCTTAAAAGAAAATGATGCATTATGTTAAAAATGCATTTAATTACTGGTTTTACTGATATTCATGTCCAATAAACAACCTCATAATCCTGTATTATTAGCTAAAGTGCTAGAAGCTCTTGTGCCATTAAAGGGCAAGAAGATTATTGATGGCACGTTTGGTGCTGGGGGGTATTCGCTTGGTTTTTTACAGGCAGGGGCGAGGGTTATCGCTATTGATCGTGATCCGAATTCTATTAAGTTTGCCAATCAGTTAAGTGAAGAATGGGGCGAGGAATTTCGCTTTGTTTTGGGGCAGTTTTCACATCTCGATGAGCTTGTTAATGAGCAAGTCGACGCTATTGTGCTTGATATTGGGGTTAGCTCAATGCAGCTTGATGAGGGGAAACGTGGGTTTTCTTTTCTGAAAGACGGGCCGCTTGATATGCGTATGAGCGGGGAGGGTAAAGCGGCGGCTGATTTGGTCAATAATCTTTCTCAAAAACAACTAAGTGATATATTATTTGCTTATGGCGAAGAAAAAAGAGCAAAACGCATTGCTAATGCTATTATTTTGGCTCGTAATGAAAGCCCGATAAAAACCACATTACAGCTTGCCAACCTGATTGAGAAAACCGTTGGCAAAACAGGGAAAATTCACCCTGCAACTAAGAGTTTTCAAGCGCTTAGAATTGCCGTTAATAGCGAATTTGATGAATTAGTTACAGGCTTATTTGCAGCTGAAAACTTACTAAAAGAAGGCGCAATTCTCGTAGTGGTTAGTTTCCATTCGCTTGAAGATAGGATTGTTAAACGCTTCTTTGCTTCTGGTTCTGGCAGTGTGTCTGGTTCTCGCCATTCTCCGCAAATTGAGCAAGAGGCTGCTGTTTGGCAAGAAATTGCAAAACCAATAAAGGCAGATAGAGATGAAATTGAGAATAATCCAAGATCACGTTCTGCAACTTTAAGATTTGCCATTCGAAGCGCAAGCAAAGCACGAACCCCTAGTATGGTTGGGCTAGGCGTACCTCTTTCGAAGGGGAAAAATTATGCTTAAATGGTTTAATCTTACTCTTTTAGGAATTTGTGTTGCTGCTCTTGTTGGTGTTTATTATATAAAATATCAAAGCATTGACACAGGCAATGAAAAAATTGCCCTAGAGCAATTAATCAAAGAACAACAAAATGATCTTTCATCTCTTAAGGCTGATTGGGCCTATCTAAATCAGCCAAAATTCATTGAACCAATTCTCATTCGTCATCAAGAAGTCCTAGGCCTTAGGCTAACAGAGCAAAGCCAATTTATTTCAATCGCTGATTTGCCAGACCGCATAGTTGGTGAGTTAGATAAGGAAGCTTTGACATTATTATTTGAGGCGGTTGAAAAAGGAGTTGATCCTATTGCACTATTAATTGAGGCGAATTCACAATGACTTATCTCTTAAAAAATTCACAAGCTATAAATATTGATGGCGCAAAAAAATCACGCTCAAAGCTTACGAGCGGCCGCATAAGCATAGTAATGATAGTTATTATTTTACTATTCATGTTGATTTTGGGTAGGCTTTATTTTTTAGGAAATGTTGATAAAGAGAATAAAGCCTACGGCTTTGCCCGTGATGTAGTTACTGCTTCAAGGCCTAATATCCTTGATAGAAATGGAGCAGTAATAGCACTTGATATTGTTGCGCCTTCTTTATATGCCGAGCCACGCAATATTATTGATATTGAGGAAGCTGTTGCAAAACTTCTGCTCGAATTACCAGAGCTTGATGAGAAGTAGCTTCGTAATCGTCTAACGGGTGATGAGGGATTTGTCTGGATTGCTCGTGAGCTAACGACAAGGCAACAAAGGCGAATTTTTAGGTTAGGGCTTCCCGGAATTGATTTTCGTAACGAGTCTAAACGATTTTACCCAAGTTCAAATGAAGTTGCACATATTATGGGTGCGGTAAATCGTGATAATCAGGGTATCGCTGGTTTTGAACGCTATATTGATACTCAAGATGTAGCTGTGTTGCAACAAATAGGACTGGCTCGTGGGCGTGAGCTTGCGCCAAAAGAAATGTCGATTGATATTAATGTCCAACACGCTCTATATGCTGAACTTGCTGATGCAATGATACGTTATCAAGCGATTGCTGCTGCGGGCGTTATAATGGATGTTAAGAGCGGAGAGATTTTGGCATTAGTTTCACTGCCAGATTTTGATCCCAATAGGCCAGAAACAGCACTTGAACCTTATGAGGGCGTAAAAGGCGCACGAATAAACCGTATTAGCGCTGGGACATTTGAACTTGGTTCAATCTTTAAGACAATAAGTTTTGCTGGTGCACTTGATAGTGGTTTGGTAAAAATCACCGACGAGTTTGATGCTACAAACCCTGTGCGCTTTGGGCGATTTTCTATTAGCGATTATAGGGGTAAAAAGCGTGTTCTTTCTATGCCAGAAATTTATAAATATTCTTCAAATATTGGCACGATTAAAATGATGCAAACAATGGGCAAAGAAAATTATCGTGCCTTTTTAACTAAAATTGGCTTTGATGATGAATTAAGCATAGAATTACCTGAAATCACCACTTCTTCAATTCCAAAAAACTTCTCAGATGTTGGGGCGGCAACGGCAGCATTTGGGCATGGCCTTGCGATAACTCCAATGCATATGGTAGCCGCAGTTGCTGGGATTGTTAATGATGGAAATTTTGTGCCACCAACGCTTTTTAAGCGAACTGTTGAACAAGCAACTAAGCTTTATCGACCAATTATCTCGCCTCAAACCAGCGCAACAATGCGTTATTTATTGCGCCTAAATGCGCTTGAGGGCTCGGGGCGTAAAGCAAATGGAATAGCTGATGGGTATCGTTTTGGCGGCAAAACAGGAACAGCAGATAAGGTTGTTGATGGGCGCTATGACACTAGCAAAACTTTTGCCTCCTTTGCCTCAGCTTTTCCGCTTGATGATCCGCAATATGCAATGGTGGTGATTGTTGATGAGCCGCAAAAAGAAAATGAGCAAAGAGGAACAACTGCTGGCTGGAATGCTGGAATGGTTTCGGGGCGTATTGTTAAGCGTATCGCTCCAATGCTAGGGATAATACCTAATTTTGACGAGAACATAGATTTAGAGCTTGTTCCGCTAGAATTGCGTGCGTTGACAAATAATTAGAATGTTTAGTGAATATTATAATAAAAGAATAGTTAGGAGCATATTTTGTCTTTTTCATTACCCAAATTATTAGAGGGGCTTGTTGATGCAAGTTTAGTTGAGGCTATTGATGTTGTTGGTGTGCAATCTGATAGTCGCAAAATCAAACAAGGCGAAGCATTTTTTGCCCTTGCTGGCGCTAACATGCATGGTGATGCTTTTTGTTCTGAGGCTATAAAAAACGGCGCTGTTGTTATCGTTAGTGATAGGGAAGTTGTGCCAAGCCCTGATATAAGCTTTATTGTGGTTGATGATGTAAGAAAAGCCTACGCACAAGCCGCTAGCAAATCAGCAGGCGAACAACCGCAAAATCTTGTGGCAATTACTGGAACAAGCGGCAAAACAAGCGTAGTTTCTTTTATTCAACAAATTTGGAATGCTTGTGACATAAAAGGAGCGAGCATTGGCACACTTGGCATTTGTGCCGATGATAAAAATATTTCTGGTGCTTTAACAACTCCAGATGCTCTTTCGTTACATAAGAGTTTGGCGGCACTCAAAGCTGGCGGAATTGACCATGTTGCACTTGAGGCGAGCTCGCATGGGCTAGATCAAAGACGCTTAGATGGCGCTAAATTTAATGTAGTCGGTTTTACCAATTTAAGTCGAGATCATTTAGATTATCATGAAAACGAAGATGAATATCGTGAAGCAAAGTTAAGATTGTTTCGTGATCTATTAGCAGATGGCGGATATGCCGTTGTAAATTGTGATGACCCTGAACATATGCCCTTTATGTTTGCGGCTCTTGATCGGGGTGCAACTTTACTAACTGTTGGCACAGAGGGGGCGTTTTTTGAGATTTCAGACGTTAAAAGCGAAGGGTTTTGCCAACGTGTAACGGGGCGTATGGTTGGCGAACCCGCAAATTTCTTATTGCCTTTAGTTGGCCGTTTTCAAGTTGATAATGCCGTTATGGCAATTTCAATAGCAACGCAATCTGGCGCTGATCCCGAAAAAGCGCTTGAGGCGTTAAATCACCTTAAGGGTGCAAAAGGGCGGCTTGAGCATGTTGCAACACATAATGGTGCGGCGATATTTGTTGATTATGCTCATAAACCCGGAGCGCTTGAAGCGGCTCTAATAGGTTTGCGTCCATTCACCACAAAAAACCTTGTTGTGTTGTTTGGTTGCGGCGGTGATAGAGATCAGGGCAAGCGTGCTTTAATGGGTGAAATAGCTGCTCGCTTAGCTGATAAGGTAATAATAACAGATGATAATCCGCGTACAGAAGATGCTGGTGAAATTCGTAAAGACATATTAAAAACCGCTAAAGGTGCAACTGAAATTGCTGGTAGAAAACAAGCTATAGAGCAAGCAATCGCTGATTTAAAGCAAGGTGATGTGCTGTTAATTGCTGGTAAGGGGCATGAAGATTATCAAATCATTGGTGAAGAAAAAGTGCCGTTTTCTGACCATGATGTGGTGAAAAGCGCCATAGCTAGCTAATATGAGTGCCCTTTATCAAATAGAAGAAATTATAAAAGCAACTGGCGGACAAGCAAAAAATATTGTCGCTAAAATTATTTCTTCAATCTCTATTGATAGTCGTGAGATAGAAAAGGGTGCGCTTTATGTCGCAATAAAGGGTGAACGTTTTGACGGGCATGATTTTGTAAAGAATGCAATAGATAATGGCGCAAGTGCAGCGCTAGTTTCAGAGCAATTTGCAAAAGAATTATCAGGTTTACCACTTATCATAGTGCCAGATGCCTTAAAGGGGCTTGAGGATATTGCCCGTTTGGCTCGCAAACGCACAAAAGCAAAAATTATCGCAGTAACTGGTAGCGCTGGCAAAACTTCAACCAAAGAATTATTGCGCAATATACTAGAAAATTTTGGCAAGACCCACGCCTCAATCAGGAGTTTCAATAATCATTGGGGTGTGCCGCTAATGTTGGCACGCATGGCAAAACATACTGAGTTTGGTATATTTGAAATAGGTATGAATCATTCTGGAGAAATTACTCCATTAAGTAAAATGGTAAAGCCAGATATTACTATTATCACCAATATTGCCGCTGCTCATCTTGAACAATTAGGCTCACTAGAAAATATCGCTTTGGCAAAAGCTGAAATATTTGCTGGTCTAAATAAGCAGGGCACTGCAATAATTAATATTGATAATGAACAAAGAGATATTTTGCTTCAAAGCGCCAAAAAAGCTGATATTTCACGAGTAATTACTTATGGGTTTAATGAAAACTCCGATGTGCAAATAGTCAATATTGAGCAAAGTGGTGATGGCATGCTAGCTAAAGTGCAGTTTAATGAAACTAAGCAAAATATTACTATAAATACTACTTCCTTTGGCGCTCATAAAGCTGCAAATGCAACCGCTGCACTAATTGTTATTAGTGAACTTAAACTTGATATTAATCAAGCGGTTAACGCTATTTCCTTACAGGTTGATTCTAAGGGACGAGGCGCTAAATATTTGCTTGGTGATAAAGATAATCCGCTACTTTTAATAGATGAGAGCTTCAATGCTAATCCGCTTTCAATGCAGGTGGCATTAGAGAGTTTTGCACTTTTATCTGCACAAACGGGCAGTAAAATTCTTGTGCTTGGTGATATGTTGGAATTGGGCGAACAATCAGAAAAAC
>JAJRPR010000015.1 GCA_024280655.1 Alphaproteobacteria bacterium
AGCAAAAGATAATCGGCACTAATTTTTGAAAATAAATAAAACGCCGCAGCAGTGGTTATTTCAAAATAAGTAATAGGTGCGCCAGCATTTATTTTTTCGCAATGTTCAAGCGCTTTATTTAGCCTTTTTGCAGAAACTAATTTACCAGCTAATCTTATACGCTCACGAAAAGAAACTAAATGCGGAGAAGAATAGACATGCACTTTTTTATTTGCAGCCTCAAGCATCGCACGTAAATGCGCAATGGTTGAGCCTTTGCCATTTGTGCCTGCAACATGAATGGTTTTTGGTAAATTATCTTGCGGTCGCCCTAAGCGCTCAAGTAAACGCTCAATCCTATCTAACTTAAGATCTATAAGCTTATTTGGGTGCAGTTCAAGCAGGCGCTTTAATATTGCATCTGTGCGCATTCAAAAAGCCTATTCAGCGTGAGCAGCTTCTGGCGGCACAGAGCTTAAGAGGCCATCATCTTTATCTGCGCTAATAGGCTGTTCTTTTGGCTCAACCTCTTGTTGATCTGCTACAATAATTGATGTTGATTTTTCAACCGCAGGTAGACCCATAAACATTAACAGCAAAGAAGAAATTACATCACGTAAATTATGGCGATGCACCACCATATCCACCATGCCATGCTCGAGTAAATATTCAGAACGCTGAAAGCCTTCGGGCAGTTTTTCACGAATAGTTTGCTCAATTACCCGAGCACCAGCAAAGCCAATTTGCGCCCCCGGTTCGGCAATATGTACATCACCAAGCATGGCGTAAGATGCCGTTACGCCGCCAGTTGTTGGATTGGTGAGAACTACAATATAGGGTAGGCCAGCACGTTTTAATCTTTTAACGGCTACTGTTATTTTAGGTAATTGCATTAAGGATAGGATACCCTCTTGCATTCTTGCGCCACCAGATGCGGTAAAAATAACAAATGGTAATTTATTTTCTATTGCAACATTTATGCCCTTAACAATAGCAGCACCTGCCGCAATGCTTAAAGAGCCCGCAATAAAATCAAAATCTTGCACCGCTACAATAATTTCTTGCGCCTTTAATTTGCCCCTAGCTAAAACCACCGCATCATACATGCCTGTTTTATTGCGATGCTCTTTTAAGCGGTCTGAATAGCGTTTTAGATCACGAAATTTAAGCGGGTCTTGCACAACTTTTGGCAAGTCTAATTCTTCATATTCGCCAGCATCAAAAAAGCTTTTAAGCCTATCGGATGATTTTATTTTCATGTGATAATTAGAATTTGGCACAACCCATTGATTGGCCTCAAGATCACGATGAAAAATCATCTCGCCAGATTGCGGGCATTTAACCCAAAGATTATCGGCAACATCTCGCTTATGTAAAAACGAGCGAATTTTGGGGCGAACAACTTTATCTATCCAGTTCATAAGATTTTCTACCTGTTAATTGAGACATTTACTGACTCTTATATAGTGATTATTTTGAACTTATCATCTAAAAAGCAAAGCTACAACAACGAATATCATCAACTGCATTGTCGTGCTGAGCCAATCTGTCATGCTGAGCGAAGGCGAAGCATCTTAGACCCTTCGGCTTCGCTCAAGGTGACATAGAGAGGATCAGAATAATAATCTTATCTTGCTTGGCGCACACCTTTGGCCAATGAGCGCACAATTTCAAGCACGATATTTACGCTTTTATCAGTTGCTTTTTTATTTTCTAAACTATCACCTAGTACCTTAATTAAAACGCTAGCAACTACCACCCCATCAGCGTGTTTAGCTATCACTTTGGCATCATCAGGAGTTTTTATGCCAAAACCAACGCAAACAGGTAATTCTGTTTGTGATTTTATACGTTTAACAGCTTCCTCCACCTTGTCATAATTTGCAATTTTAGAGCCAGTTATACCCGTAATTGAAACATAATAGATAAAACCAGAGGAATTTTTTAGCACGGTTTTTAAGCGTTTATCATTTGTTGTTGGGGTGGTGAGGCGAATAAAATCTATTCCCGCTTTTAGTGCTGGTAGGCATAATTCATCGTCTTCTTCGCTTGGTAAATCAACAACAATAAGCCCATCAATCCCAGCTTTTTTTGCCTCGCTTAAGAAATTATCAACCCCAAAAATATAAATAGGATTATAATAGCCCATTAAAATAACAGGTGTTTCAGTATCTTTTTGGCGAAAAGAAGCAACCATATCAAGGGTTTTTTGCAAAGTTTGCCCATTTTTAAGCGCCACATGCCCCGCCGCTTCTATAATAGGTCCATCGGCCATCGGATCAGAAAACGGCATGCCAACTTCGATAATATCAGCACCAGCTTTAGGAAATCCATCCATTATTGCTTGGCTGGTTTTTATATCAGGATATCCAGCAGTAATGAACGGCATAAAAGCGGCACGATTTTCATTTTTGCATTTTTCAAAGGCTTTTTTAATTCGATTTTCACTCATATTAAAGCTCCACCCCAAGATGTTTGCCAACTGTTTCAACGTCCTTATCGCCACGCCCTGAAAGATTAAGCACTATGGTTTGTTCTTTATCCATTGTTGGTGCGAGTTTTATTACTTGTGCTAGGCCGTGTGCGCTTTCTAGCGCTGGAATTATGCCCTCTAATTTGGTGCAAATTTGAAATGCTTCAAGCGCTTCTTTATCGGTAATAGGCGCATAATTTACTCGCCCGCTATCTTTTAGGAACGAATGTTCAGGCCCAACTCCGGGATAATCAAGCCCTGCTGAAATTGAATGACCCTCTAAAATTTGCCCGTCCTCATCTTGCAATAAATAAGTGCGATTGCCGTGTAGCACACCCGGCTTTCCACCACTCATAGATGCGGCGTGACCATTTTCAACTTCAAGCCCATATCCGCCAGCTTCTGCGCCATATAATTTTACTTCTCTATCATCTAAAAATGTATGAAATATGCCAATAGCGTTTGAGCCGCCGCCAATGCAGGCAACTATTGCGTCTGGTAATTTGCCCTCAACTTTTAAAAATTGCTCTCTTAATTCGTGCCCAATAATAGATTGAAAATCTCTAACCATTGCAGGATAGGGGTGAGGCCCTGCCGCTGTTCCTATCAGATAATAAGTATCGTCCACATTTGTTACCCAATCTCGAAGCGCTTCGTTCATAGCGTCTTTTAATGTGCCAGCGCCTGCGCTTACGGATATGACTTCTGCCCCTAATAATTTCATGCGAAATACGTTTGGTGCTTGGCGTTCAACATCCGTTGCGCCCATATAAATAACACAAGGCAAACCAAAACGAGCGCAAACTGTGGCGGTTGCAACCCCATGTTGGCCAGCACCAGTTTCTGCAATAATGCGAGTGCGCCCCATACGTTTTGCCAATAATATTTGCCCCAAACAATTATTGATTTTGTGCGATCCTGTATGATTTAACTCTTCTCGCTTAAAATATATTTTTGCGCCCCCCAGCTCATTTGTCAGGCGTTCGGCAAAATAAAGCGGAGAGGGGCGACCTGTATAAGTTGAGTTTAGTGCGCTAAGTTCAGCTTGATAAGTCTTATCGTTTTTGGCTTTTTCATATTCATTTTGAAGTGCTAGAATAAGCGGCATTAGGGTTTCGGCAACAAAACGCCCACCAAAAACACCAAAATTTCCATTTTCATCGGGGCCATTTTTTAATGAATTTTTCAAACTCTTATTTTCCATTATTTGGCCGCCTCTCTAGCTTTTTCTATAAATTGTAAAATCATTTTTGCATCTTTCTTACCACGCTCAATTTCTACTCCACTTGAAACATCAAGACCGTATGGCTTAATAGAGGAAACCGCTATACTAACATTATCTATATTAAGCCCACCTGAAAGCATAAATTTAATGTCGTTAGCAAGTGATTTTAATATATCCCAATCAAAAGATTTTCCCATGCCACCCGGATTTGAAGAGTTTTTTGGTGTTTTTGCATCAAGAATTATCAGGTCAGCAATTTTATTATAATGAGCCACCTGCTCTAAATCAGCAATAAAAGCAATCGGCAATGCTTTAATAATAGCGATATTATATTTTTGTTTTATTTCGCTAACCCGCTCAAGGCTCTCATTGCCATGTAATTGAATATAATCAGGCTGTAAAAGTGTTACTTTTTCAAGCAATTCATCGTCAGGATTTACCAATAGGACAACAGATTTTATGCGGGTTTTTGCTTGCGATATAAATTCATTTATTGCCTTAAGCTCTAAATGGCGGGGGCTTTTGGCAAAATGCACAAAGCCAGACATATCAGCTTTTGCTTTTATAGTTTTTTCAAGCATTGAGGCTGATTTAATGCCGCAAATTTTAATTATTGGGGAATAGGTCATCGGGAGCAAGCAGTGATTTATTATCAATATTTTTGTTTTCTAGGTTTCTTTTAGCTAATTTTTTACTCTCACTAAGTTCAAGCTCAAGGGTCTTTATATTTTTGCGTGCCCTATTAAGTTGCGCTCTTTTTTTTGCTTGGCTAAACCAAACCGCAATACCGCCAAGCAATATACCAAATAATAACATGATAAAAATAACCACAAATAAGGGAATACTAAGACTTGCAATAAGCGGATTATCCGCTGAAATTGGATCAAAATTTAACGTAATTAAATGGCGGTTTGCTAATGCAAAAATTATCAATAGGGCAGAAATTGGCAATAATATAAACCAGCCAATAAGGTGCTTAATCATTAGATAGGCCTTATCATTGTCTATTTATTTAGACGCTCACGGATTCCTTTACCAGCTTTGAATTGCGGTACATATTTTTCGCCCACACTAACTTTTTCCCCAGTTCGTGGATTACGACCAATTCTAGCTTCACGTTTTTTTACTGAAAAAGCACCAAAACCTCTTAATTCAATACGCCCACCTTGTGCTAAAGCATCACTCATTTCATCAAGAATAGTATTGACGATATTTTCAATATCTCGTTGCAATAGATGAGGGTTTTGTGCGGCTAGTTTTTCAACTAATTGTGATTTTATCATTTTTTCCTCTTTTAATTCATGATGTAACTTGTAATTATGGTGTAGCTTGCCAAAGCGAAAGCAACCCGTCAAGCGTAAGTGCGCTATTTGGGCTAAGTCCGACCAGTGCGCCAGCCTTTGTGCCAATAAAACGTGCTAATTGTTCAAGCTCGTTTTCTGGTAGTGGGAAATAGGTTACAGTCTTTAAGTTTTCTTCTATATTTTTTTCTTTTTCAAGCCAAGTAATGGCCTCAGCTTCTGAACCAATAGCATCTATTAATTTAGTTTTTAGCGCCATACGACCAGTTAAAATACGCCCATCGGCAAGATCTAACACTTTATTTCTAGATAGGTCACGCCGCTCGCTAACAATATCAACAAACCATTCATATGAATCATCAACCAAAGCCTGCATAGAGGCACGAACTTCACCCTCTAGCGGCTCATCAATATCTGGCTCGGCTTTTAGTGGACCTGTTGATACTTTATCAAAATCAATACCAATAGTTTGCATTAGTTTTGAAGCATCAATATGTTGATAAAGCACTCCTATTGATCCAACGATTGATAATCTGCGAGCATAAATCCTATCAGTTGCGATAGCGCTCATATAGGCAGCACTTGCGCCAAGCTCGTGAATTACACTAACAACTGGCTTTTGTTCACGAAGTTTTGAAATTGCTTCATAAAGCTCTTCACCACCAGCCGTTGTACCCCCCGGACTGTTAATTGAAATAATAACTGCTTTTATATTCTCATTTTTACTAATTTTTTCAAATATTTTTAGGCGGTCAGGATCAGTTGTAATAATATCATTAATGATAATACGAGCAATTTGCTCCGAGCCTTTAATATTATCTTCAATACCGATACGAGCAAATAAAGCTAGAACGGCTATGGCTAACGCCAAAAAAGCAACCATGCGCCAACGAAAACGAGATTTGCGTAAAATTGCTGCTGCTGGAACAGAATTTTTAGCATTTTGGGAAAGCGTCATCTGCTCATTTAAGGAAGCAGATTGAGGATTTTCATCGTTTGAATTATTATCAATAGGCATATTTGCACTCATTATATTTTAATGGCATAAGATTTAGTCCTTAAAGTGTTTTAACACAAGGTGAAATCATTAGGGATAAACAAAAAACCTCGCACGATTATTGGGCGAGGTTTCGTATTTTTTTGTTAAATCAAACTAAATATAGATTTATCTAAGCGGCATGTCCTTCAAGCCATTGGCTTAAGCTAGCTTTTGGTGCTGCACCAACTTTCATATCTACTGCTTCGCCATTTTTGAAGAGAATCATTGTTGGGATAGAGCGCACACCATATTTCATCATAGTATCACGATTTTCATCAACATTTAATTTAACGATTTTCACCTTGCCTGCTAATTCAGTTGAAAGTTCATCTAAAATTGGAGCAATAGCCTTACAAGGCCCACACCATTCTGCCCAAAAATCAACAAGCACTGGCTCGCTGGCATCTAAAACCTCACTTTGAAAATCTGCATCTGTTACTTGTTGTGCCATTATTTTTTAGCCTTTCATTTAATCATTTATCTAACTTAAATTATAGATAAGTTGAGTTGGTTAATATATCAAGTATATTGTATATTAGTAATTGCTAATATTAAATAAATCAATAGTAAAATCATCAGTTGCTTGTTTTAGTGTTTTATCTGGCAAATGAAGCAGTGTTTCGTTACCAGTCCAAAGGATCGCCGTGCTAATTTTATGTTTGGGAAATAATTTTTACCAACAAGAGCATAAAGTGCCATTTGCGTAATATATTTTTTTGTGAGCTGAGAAATATCACTTGCAATATTTGCATCGGACTTAAAATCTACTATTAAAACCTGTTTTTCCTGAATTACTATCCTATCAATTCTTCCTGCAATATTAGCGGGTTTGCCGTCTTTTATAGCATTAACAAAAAACGGCACTTCGGCACGAGAATTGGAAGTAAAAAGATATTGAAATTTTGGGTTTGAAAGAATAGAAATTGCCTTATTAGACAATTCCTCATGCCATTCATGCCTATTTGGCAATAGGGTTTGCAATGCTTTTTTGGCAATCTTTTCACGAATTTTAAGCTCGATTTTTCCTAGATGCTGTAATATTGCATGTAATGCAATGCCCTTTTGTCTAGCTACATCGGCATCTATCTCATTAAGCATTTCTGAGCTTTTAACAAAGATCTCACTCTCCCCTTGATAGGCTTTAGAGGGACGAATTATTTCGCAAATATTTGGCGTTGGCAAAATATCTAAATCAAAAATATTTGCTTGCTCTAAATCTGTTGCTGGCTTTTCAATTATTTCTTGTTTCTTTATTATGGCAGGTTTTTTTCTAATGGCAGGGAAAATTAATCCGCTTTCTTCGCTGTCAATTATTTTACATGTTGCGCTTTGATCTTTTAAGGCGCTTTCAACAATTCCATACCAAGTTTCTTCTAATTTTGTTTTTTCATTTAATGTACCAGTAATATAAAGTTCGTCCTCAGCTCTGGTCATGCCAACATAGAGCTTTCGCCAATATTCAGATAAATCACTTGCTTTATCTTGCTCATAATGATTTTCAACTATGCCAACTCTTTCATCTTTATTTGCACCATAAATTAAGGTTGGCGCATTATTTTCTGATATAAAATATAATGATTTTGCTTGGAAATTGTTTTTAAGCCCACCATCAGCCAAAATAACTATTGGTGATTCTAGCCCCTTTGCGCCATGAACAGACATTATCCTAACGCCCTTATCGCTCTCAGAAAGCTCACGCTTGATAAAAGAATTACTTTTTCTCATATGAGCAATAAAGCCTTGAATTGAGGGCTGGCTTTCATTTTCATATGCTAGAGCTAAATCCAAAAATTGCTCTATAACATCCTCTATTTCTAGACCTAAACGAGCATGAAAACGCTTTAGCCCACCCTCTTTATAAAGCACTTGCGAGAAAAACTCATAAGGGCGTTCAAAATCCAATCGATTGCGCCAGCTTGATAATTTCTCAAAAGCCACCTTACCGTTTTTTTGTTGGCAATTTTTAAGCGCTGACCACAAAGAACTATCTTTTGGCCGTAAAGCCGCAATTTCATAAAGCGCTTGCTCATCTATATCAAAAAGTGGTGAGCGTAAAATTGCCGCCAAATTCAAATCATCAGATGGATTTAGCAAAATGTCAGCCAAAGCTAATAGGTCAAGCACCGCAATATTGCTATTAAGAGGTATTTTATCAGATCCGGGCGTTTCAAGCCCTGCCAATTTTAGCGCCCGAATAATTTCATAAAATAAAGTTGAGCGCTTTTGCACTAAAATAAGAACATCATCGGCCTTTATTGCTCGCCCTCTTTGCTCTAATTGGCGCTCATTATCTATCCAACCTTTAATATTATTCACTATGCGCTCAGCTATAATGCGATCATTTGATTGCACAAAAATATTTTTATTTTCTAATGGCCACTGTTCAATATTTAACTCATCTTTTTGTTGGCGCACTGGCGGCCAAAGAGTAACCAAGCCGCCCTTATCAATGCGGGCGCTTTTATGCTCTATCCTTTTGCCCTCACTTAATAAAGCCAAATCCATTTGCTCAGAATTAAACACTTTATCAATGGCCAGCAAAATATTTTCAAGCGTTCGAAAAGAAGTTTTAAGTTCACTAATAATGAAATTTTTATTAGCATTTTTTGCTAAGGTCTTTAACTCTTCCCCTGTTTGAGAAAACAGTTGCGGCCTTGCGCCTTGAAACGAAAAAATTGATTGTTTTTTATCACCAACCCCAAAAACCGTTCGATTGATTTCAACAGAGGATTTACCAGTAAAAAAATCGTCCCATAATTGGCTAACCACTGCCCATTGTCTTGGATTAGTATCCTGACTTTCATCAATAAGAATGTGAGAAATATTGGCATCTAATTTATAAAGCACCCAATCCATTGAGGGGGAATTGCTAAGTAATTGATGAGTTTTTTCAATTAAATCAGTATAATCAAGCGCTGATATTTGTCGTTTTTTTTGCTCATAAATTGCAAAAATATCACCCAAAACTTCAATTAAAGCTTCGGATCGTTCAACAATTTTAGCAATTTTAATTTTGTGAGTTAATTCAAATAATCTTTGCGCCTCATTTTCAAATAGGATTTGTAAATCGAGGTGTTCTTTATGGTGCGACTTAGGCAATAAGCTAGCTCTTATCGTCCCTTTTCCTGTAATAAAGGCATTTATTAAAGGCTCTATTTGTAGATTATCAATATCAATACGAGCCAATAAATCAACAAAGCGCCTAGAATTTTTTGCATTACCATTTAATAATTTTATGGTGGTCTTAATTGAGTGTTTTGTTAGCGTGCAATCTTTAAGCACTTGGCTTTGTAAGTCGCAAAGCTTTATGCCATCATGGTGCATAATCTTTCTTAGGTTTGGCTTTGCTTGCTTTTTATCGGCCAGCACCAAATCTAACCTATCTCTATTATTTAGTGCCTCATCAACCGCTTTTTCAATTTGGCTATCATTCATTAAAGACAATAATTTTTTTACATGAATTATATTATCTGTAATGCCTTTAGAAATGACAAAATCTTTGGCGTCATTAAGTAGTTTTTTTTGTGTCTGCTCCTCAATCACGCTAAAATCTATCGCAACATCTGCCTCAAGAGAAAAGCGATGTAAAAGACTTTCACAAAATGCGTGAATAGTATTTATTTTTAAACC